>NZ_JAMOYX010000053.1:0-18386 GCF_023669465.1 Dorea sp. MB18-49 | reverse complement strand
AAGTATTCTAAGAATGTATTGGTTGGAGTAAAGTTGGAAAAAGATGGTCAATATTTATATGTTTCTTCGATGTATGATATCCAAGGTTCAAAGATAAGTAGACGTTTGTACAGTGGAAGAATAAAAAACGCAAATATTGACAATGACGAAAATGAATAGTATAGTATAAATGTAAACAACATACATTGATAATAAGCATAGTTATTTTTGAGGTCGGAAATGGTTCCCGACGCACTCTGAAAAGAGTACCTGAGATGATGGATACACCGCCCATCCAAAAGTAATTATGCTTTTTATATTTGACTATTAACGTGAATAATAGAAGCACACTTAAGGGAGAAACGCCTTTAGGTGTGCTTTTCTTTGTCCTGCTGCCGTTCGTGAATTTCTGATACACTCTTTTCAAGAGAAGCTTTATTCCATTGCTGACGGACAGTTTCATGTTCTGACTCAACAATTCGCCGACTCAGATAATCCATTGACAGATGATATGGCAAGGGTATTAAGAAAAGTAAAAGAGTTTGAATTTAAGAATGGCTGGTTAGGCGAGTATGTTTTTCAAGATGACAGGGGAAGAGTGTATGCTTCAAGAATATCAGACTGTGCAGTTAATAACACAACAACAGCAGAATTCCATAACAAGAAAAGTATCCATGCTATCAGAAGAACATTGAATTCTAATATGAAATGTGCCGGTGTATCTGGAACAGTAGCAGTGTCTTTGTTGGGTCATACGGAAAAAGTAAATGAAGAAAATTATACATACGATGTGAGTTCCATGGAAGAAAAGAGCAAATTCATGGAATGTGCTGGAAGAGTATAAAAAAAACATTTACTTCTTACGAAACCATAGTAACAAAAATAGTAAGAAAAGTAAATGTCTCTAATCGTTAAACCCCTTGATTTTACTGGGCTTTTTGAATGCGGATAGTGGGACTTGAACCCACACGAAGTCACCTCCGCAAGATTTTGAGTCTTGTGCGTCTGCCATTCCGCCATATCCGCATATATGTTGCTTACACAACAAAATAAATTATAACTATAAATGTAATGTCTGTCAATCCCCTTTTTCTAAAAATGAAAAGAAACCGTAGAAAGAAAATCAGTGAGAAAAATTAACCTTTTAAAAAGGCACAAATTGGTGTATAGTAAGATAGTGATTTTATAAGAAATGAACTATTTAGGTGGAGAGACAAAATGAGCAGTAAAATTGTTCTGATTGACGGCCACAGTATTCTTAACCGGGCTTTTTACGGGCTGCCGGATCTGACGAATGCGGAGGGCCTTCATACAAATGCAATATATGGATTTCTAACGATTATGTTTAAACTTCTGGAAGAAGAAAAACCAGAATATCTGACGGTGGCATTCGATGTTCACGCCCCGACTTTCAGACACAAGATGTATGCAGAATATAAAGGAACAAGAAAGCCGATGGCTGATGAGTTAAGGCAGCAGGTTCCGGTGATCAAAGAAGTGCTTCACGCAATGGGGGTTAAGACGATTGAATGTGCCGGCCTGGAAGCAGATGATCTGATTGGAACATTATCCAATCGATGTGAGAATGAAGGTATGGAAGTTACCGTTATTTCCGGAGACCGCGATCTGCTGCAGCTTGCGACAGAGCATGTAAAAATCCGAATTCCGAAGACTAAGCAGGGCAAGACAGAAATTGAAGATTACTACGCTAAAGATGTTGAAGAACGTTATCAGGTGACGCCAAAAGAATTTATTGATCTGAAGGCACTGATGGGAGATACGGCAGATAATATTCCAGGAGTTCCAAGCATCGGGGAGAAGACAGCGACAAAGATTATTACACAGTATCATTCGATTGAAGAAGCGCATGAACATGTGGATGAGCTGAAACCGCCAAGAGCATCCAAGGCTTTAAGTGAACACTGGGATCTTGCGGTGCTCAGTAAAGAGCTGGCAACGATCAATGTAAAGGCTGATTTCCCGTATGAACTATCCGAAGCAAAGCTCGGTAATCTATATACGGAAGAAGCATATATCTTTTTCCAGAAACTGGAATTTAAAAATCTTCTTTCCAGATTCGATGTTTCGGCACCGGCCAACAAGGTCGAGGACGGATTTAAGATCATTACTTCCAAATCAGAAGCGGAGAAAGTCTTTGTACAGGCGGAAGAAGCAAGTACAATAGGCGCCGTAATCTTCAAAGATCTGGAAAATGTATTACCGTTGTTTGCAGATCAGGCCGGACTTGGAGGTATCGGACTGTGCTTTTCAAAAGAGGAAAGTTATTGTATCAAAGTTGAAAAAGACATAACCGGAGAATGGTTACTGAAAAAACTTGCGGATGTGGCTGAGAAGGCAGAAACGTATGCAATGTTCCATTTAAAAGAGTCTATGGAACAGGTAACAATCCGGAATCAGGCAAACTGCTTTGATGTTAGTGTGGCTGCATATCTTTTGAATCCACTTAAAAATAATTATACATGGGAAGATGTTGCAAGAGAACATCTGGGTCTGATGATTGATGAAAAGATCGATCAGGATATGAAAGCCTGCTATGAGTCTTATGTAAATTATGCGTCGGTAGAGGTTCTGCGGCAGAAATTACGGGATACAAAGATGGATACGTTGTTCCGGGATATTGAGATGCCGTTGGTATTCACATTGTTTGATATGGAACAAAATGGAATCCGTGTAGAAGCGGATGCTTTGAAACAGTATGGCGATCAACTCGCGGGTAAAATTGCCGAACTGGAAAAAGAAATTTACGAAGAAGCAGGTGAGACATTTAATATTAATTCACCAAAGCAGCTTGGAGTTGTACTGTTTGAAAATATGAAGCTCCCGGGTGGGCGCAAGACAAAGACAGGTTATTCGACTGCGGCAGATGTACTGGAAAAGCTTGCACCGGAACATCCGGTAGTCGCAAAGATTCTGGAATATCGTCAATATACCAAACTCAAGTCCACATATGCAGACGGGCTGGCGAATTATATTCAGGATGATGGGCGGATTCATGGAAAATTTAACCAGACGATTACGGCGACCGGAAGAATCAGCAGTACTGAACCGAATCTTCAGAATATTCCGGTAAGGATGGAACTTGGACGTCTGATTCGTAAAGTATTTATTCCGGAAGAAGGATATCGATTTGTGGATGCCGATTATTCGCAGATTGAACTTCGTGTTCTGGCACATTGCTCAGGAGATGAGCATCTGATCCAGGCATACAAGGAACAGAGTGATATCCATCGGATTACGGCATCACAGGTATTTCATATACCGTTTGATGAAGTAACTCCTCAGCAGAGGCGAAATGCAAAGGCTGTAAATTTTGGTATCGTGTACGGAATCAGTTCGTTCGGATTAAGCCAGGATTTAAGTATTACACGTAAAGAAGCTGCAAAATATATTGATGATTATTTTGCAACCTATCCGGGAATTAAGACATTTCTGGATCATGCAGTAACGCATGCCAAAGAAGAAGGTTATGTGGTGACGCTCTTTGGAAGACGCAGACCGGTACCAGAGCTTTCTTCCAGCAACTTCATGCAGCGTTCGTTCGGTGAGCGTGTAGCAATGAATTCACCGATTCAGGGAGCAGCAGCTGATATCATCAAGATTGCAATGATCCGGGTGAATCAGAGACTGAAAGACCAGAAGATGAAATCAAGACTTGTATTACAGGTACATGATGAACTTTTGATCGAGGCGTATGAGCCGGAGCTGGATGAGGTTCAGAATATCTTGAAAGAAGAAATGGAACATGCGGCAGAATTAAAAGTACCGCTTGAGATAGATATGCATACAGGAGATAACTGGTACGAAGCAAAATAAGAGGTGTGAAAGATGAAGATTATAGGAATTACCGGAGGAGTAGGCGCAGGAAAGACACAGATTCTGGAATATCTGAATAATAAGTATGGTGCGACTATTTGTATGGCGGATGAAGTAGGAAAGAAACTACAGAAAAAAGGAACAGAATGCTTTGATGAAATTGTGGCTCATTTCGGGAATGAAATCCTGGATGAAAAAGGTGAACTGGATCGTGCGAAGCTTTCTGACATTGTATTTGCCGACAGAGTTGAACTTTCTGTGTTAAATGGAATTGTACATCCGAGGGTAAAAGAAGAGATTCAGAAAAAGATCACAAGAGAAGAACGCAAGAATACGAATCTGATGCTGATAGAAGGCGCACTTCTGATAGAAGATCATTATGAGGAAATTTGTGATGAACTCTGGTATGTGTATGTAGAGGATTCCATCAGAAGAAAACGTTTAAAATACGCAAGAGGATATGAAGACAGCAAGGTCGATCAGATTTTTGAAGCACAGCTTCCGAAAGATCTGTTCATGCGTCATTGTGACCGGGTGATCGATAACAGCGGACAGTTTGAAGAGACAAAGATCCAGCTGAATAAGATCGTGGAAGATTTATAGGAAAGGCAGATATTATTTAGTATGAGATTATGCAGCATTGCGAGTGGAAGCAGTGGAAATTGTATTTATGTAGGAGATGATCAGACACATCTTCTGGTCGATACAGGAATCAGCAAGAAAAGAATCGAAGAAGGATTATCAAAGTTGGAGATAAAAGGGGATGAGCTGGAGGGAATACTGATCACACACGAACATGTAGATCATATTCAGGGACTTGGTGTGTTCAGCAGAAAGTATGAGATTCCAATCTATGCAACGCCCGGAACCATTGAAGGAATCAGGAATTGTAAAAGTCTCGGAAAACTTCCGGAAGGCCTTTTACATGAGATAGAGATAGATCATCCATTTTCACTTGGAACATTGAATATAGATCCGTTTGCAATTTCCCATGATGCAAATGAACCGTCTGGTTACAGAATTGAAAATGGAAAAAAATCTGTTGCAGTTGCAACAGATCTCGGGGTATATGATGATTATACCGTAGAACATCTGAGCGATCTGAATGCGGTCGTTCTGGAAGCAAACCATGACATACATATGTTGGAAGTAGGACCTTACCCATATCCATTGAAACGAAGGGTAATGGGCGACAGGGGACATCTTTCTAATGAACTGTCTGGAAAGCTTCTTTGCGATATATTACATGATGACCTGCAATATGTAGTTCTGGGACATCTGAGTAAAGAGAACAATTACGAAGAACTGGCATACGAAACGGTCAAACTGGAGATCAGTATCGGTGACAATCCTTATAAAGGAGATGATATTCCGATGATGGTAGCCAAACGAGATCAGGTATCTGATATCATTACATTATAAGAATGAAGCAAAAATGTAAGAAACGATGTGAAGACAACAGGAGGAAAACAAATCATGAAGAAATGTGTAATTACAGTTGTAGGAAAAGACACCGTAGGTATTATTGCAAAAGTATGTGAATATCTTGCAGGAACTAACATTAATATCCTTGATATTTCGCAGACCATCGTGGATGGATACTTTAACATGATGATGATTGTTGATGTGACAAATTGCAGTAAAGAAGTAGCCGTAGTTTCAAAAGAACTGGAAGAGATCGGAACTTCTATTGGTGTTACTATTCACTGCCAGAGAGAAGAAATATTTGAAAAAATGCACAGATTATAAGTAAAATCACTGAAAGGCAGGAAAAAACACATGATAAACAGATATGAAGTATATGAGACAAATCAGATGATTGCTGAGGAAAATCTGGATGTACGTACGATCACTCTCGGAATCAGCCTGTTGGATTGCATAGATGCAGACCTTGATAAATTAAATGAAAATATTTACAACAAGATCACTACGGTTGCAAAAGATCTTGTAAAGACCGGAGAAGAGATTGAACAGGAATTCGGTATTCCGATTGTAAACAAACGAATTTCTATTACACCAGTGGCGCTGATTGGCGGTGCTGCATGTAAGAGTCCGGAAGACTTTGTGACAATTGCAAAGACATTGGACAAAGCGGCAAAAGAAGTCGGAGTGAATTTTATCGGCGGATATTCGGCACTGGTGTCAAAGTCTATGACAAAGAGTGATGAGAATCTGATCCGTTCTGTACCACAGGCACTCGCATGTACGGATCGAATCTGCAGTTCCATCAACGTAGGTTCTACAAAGACGGGAATCAATATGGATGCGGTGCGTCTGTGTGGTGAGATTGTTAAGGAAACAGCAGAAGCAACAAAAGAAAATGATTCTCTGGGATGTGCAAAACTTGTGGTATTCTGTAATGCACCGGATGATAATCCGTTTATGGCGGGAGCGTTCCTCGGTGTGACAGAAGGAGATGCAGTGATCAATGTAGGTGTCAGTGGACCGGGAGTTGTAAAACATGCAATTGAACAGGTACGTGGCAAAGGTTTTGAAGAATTATGCGAAACAATCAAAAAGACTGCTTTTAAGGTAACTCGTGTGGGACAGCTTGTTGCGGGAGAGGCATCGAAGAGACTTGGCATTCCGTTCGGAATCATCGATCTGTCACTGGCACCGACTCCGGCAGTAGGAGACAGTGTGGCTGAGATCCTGGAAGAAATTGGTCTGGAGCGTGTTGGAGCACCGGGAACAACAGCAGCACTTGCTATGCTGAATGATCAGGTGAAAAAAGGCGGCGTCATGGCTTCATCTTATGTAGGCGGCTTAAGTGGTGCGTTCATTCCTGTCAGTGAAGATAAAGGCATGATCGATGCAGTAGAGATGGGTGCTCTTACGATCGAAAAACTCGAAGCAATGACATGTGTATGTTCGGTAGGACTTGACATGATTGCAATTCCAGGTAAGACAACAGCTTCAACTATTTCGGGAATTATTGCAGATGAGATGGCAATCGGTATGGTGAATCAGAAGACAACAGCTGTACGTCTGATCCCGGTTATCGGAAAAGATGTAGGAGAGACTGCCGAATTTGGCGGACTGCTGGGATATGCTCCGATCATTCCTGTTAACGAATATGATTGTAGTGCATTTGTAAATAGAAAAGGAAGAATTCCGGCTCCTGTACATAGTTTCAAAAATTAAAAATAAATCCATGTAATGTATAATAAAATGTGCGGCGCATGATGAAATAAGTTCAGCTTCCATTCGCAGGAAGAAGATATTTCGTCATACGCCGCATGTTTTTGTATACAAAAGTATGCAAAGGGAAACGTAGAAAATATCATATGTCGAAGTACTATACACGTATAATCTGCTTTTGCTGTTCGCTTGTGAACGGTATGCCGAATTTATCGGAGATAACACTTTCGTACAGGTCGGAAGCAAAAGAAGTCTGGTTCAACATACGTGAAGCTTCCGGTGACAAAAGAGATGCTGATTTGCCTAGTTTGGTAATGATCGGTATGGAAGCATGATCTTTCATCGCGCGTAAGACATCGGTATGTTCTTTCCGGAAACCAAGAATACGCGCATATGAACAGGAATTGTCCTGGTATGCATGCATATCTTCTGTGGTTATGGATAGCAGAATATGCAGTAAACTTCTGCTGATACGGCTGTAAGTCAGTTCTTTTGTTTTTAAAAGGGTGCAGAATTGTCCGAAAGAGCGAAACTGATTCCGGTTCCGGATGATTCGGTTGGAAAGCTCTTCAGATACATCCTGGTATTTGCAAAGAGATTCATGGGGTTCGCTCAGCAGGCGGTATTTTAACAACAGTGAAAAATCATCTGCTTCCACAGGACAGGAAAAGTTCCATTCATTCTGTATAATAGATAAAGAACCGGGTGGTAATTGCTCGCTTAGCTGTGCGGATATGTTTTTTGGCAGGTACGGGGATGCCGGAATATTCATCAAGACTTTTCGGATTGCAGAAGCAGAACTGGAGCAGTCATGAAGTTCTGTGTCATGATATCCGGAAAATTCTCTTTTTAAGGTAAATGGAACAATCGGACTGTTCAGTTCTTTAAGAGCTTTCAGATATTCAATTCCCAGTATATTATTGGGATCAGAAAGAATCTGTGAAGCATAGGCATCGCCAGTCATTTTTTCGAGAGCGTGACATCTTGCTGCCGGAAAAGACATGCCATTTTTTAATGAACTCTGGAGATGGTGACGGTAGGTTTCTGGTTCGGCAGACAGAAGGTGTGCGATGGATGTTAAATGTTCCAGATTACCACATTCACTCCCAAAACAAAGCGCATCTATACAGCCAAGACCGTCTAAGACAGATACTGCACCCTTTGCAAAGAATTCTGCACTTGCGCAGGAATAACAGACCGGAAGTTCAAGCACAACAGATGCACCGTTTAAAAGGGCCATATGTGCCCTTGAATGCTTGGAAAGAACGGCGGGAGTTCCACGTTGCACATAGTCGCCGCTCATGATGACTATAACCCGGTCGGCACCGGTCAGTTCTTTTGCTTTTTCTATATGATAAAGATGTCCATTGTGAAATGGATTGTATTCTGTGATAAGTCCAACAGTTTTCATAAGAATCTCCTTGTATAACATTCTGGAATTGATTATACTATACAATAGTGGGGTACGCAAATGGGATGTTTACCCAGCAAAATTCGAAGAAAGGAGGATGCATATTGTTATGGAAGAGAAGATGAATGAGGAGCAGCCCCTGGAGGACGGACAGCGAGAAGAAGATGATATTGATTATGTAGAAGACAGAGAAGAACTGACTGAAGAACGTATCAAAGACATGCTGGATGCGAGAGAATATAAAGAACTGAAAGAAGAACTGGAAACAAATATGTATCCTGTAGACCTTGCGGAGATTCTGGAAGAGTTTGATCAGAAGCATATGGTGCTGGTATTCCGTTTGCTTGCAAAAGAAGAAGCTGCAGAGACATTTTCTTATATGGACAGTGATACGCGAGAGGACCTGATCAATGCACTGACGGATTCCGAGCTTGAAGAGATCATGGAGGAAATGTATCTGGATGATACCGTTGATGTGTTGGAAGAGATGCCTGCCAATGTAGTGGACAGACTTCTGATGGTTACAGATGAAGAAAAGCGTCAACAGATCAATCAACTGTTACAATATCCGGAAGACAGTGCCGGAAGCGTGATGAATGTAGATTATATTGCGCTTCGCAGAGAAATGACGGTTGCAGAATCGATTCTGAAGATCCGCCAGGTTGGGCTGAACCGTGAGACAATCTATACCTGTTATGTTACAGAACAGCGCCATCTGATCGGTCAGGTTGATGTAAAAGAATTGCTGACAAGCAGTGAATCCAAGACAATAGAAGAGATCATGGATACCAATATGCTGTATGCACGTACAACAGACGATCAGGAAGATGTGGCAAATACCATTACCAAGTATGGACTGATCGCACTGCCAATCGTGGATCATGAAAATTGCATGGTGGGTATCGTAACGGTTGATGATGCCATGCAGGTATTACAGGAGGAGACAACGGAAGATATCAGTATCATGGCTGGTGTCAATCCGAATGAAGATTCGTATTTCGGGACATCGATATTTGAACATGTAAAGAGTCGTATTCCGTGGCTGCTGTTTTTGATGCTGTCTGCAACCGTAACACAGATGATCATGAACAGCTATGAAAATGCACTGGCACTGATGCCGCAGCTTGCGGGATTTGTTCCGATGCTTACCGGAACCGGTGGAAACTGTGGATCACAGAGCTCGACACTGGTGATTCGTGGGCTGGCAGTTGGAGAGATTGAATTTTCTGATCTGTTTAAGGTGATCTGGAAAGAGATCCGAATTGCATTCTGTATCAGCATTATCTTATCGGTAGTGAATGGAATCCGAATTATGCTGATGGGCCAGGGAGATGCCACCATGGCGTTTACCATTGGACTTACTATGGCATGTACCGTACTGATTGCGAAAGTGGTTGGATGTACATTGCCATTGGTTGCGAAAAAGATTGGGCTGGATCCGGCGATCATGGCAACGCCTTTGATTTCTACATTGGTTGATATCAGTACGATCAGTGTGTATTTTGCGATCGTAAGTCACGTTTTTCAATTATAATGTCGTGAAAATGTAATATATCAGAAGCAAAATATAACGGATATTGTACATTGTACGCAAAAAGAGACATAAGATTACAGGAAGAACCCTTGTCCACAGGGGTTCTTTGTATTATAATGAAAATACTGAGAAAAATATTTGGAAAGGAGTCTATTTATCATGGGATTTATAGATGAAATCAAAGCAAAAGCAAAAAGTTGTAAAAAAACAATCGTTCTTCCAGAGAGCGAAGACATCAGAACTTATGAGGCAGCAGAGGCAATTTTAAAAGAAGGAACAGCTAACCTGATCCTGATCGGAAGCGAAGAAGAAATCGCTAAGAATAAAGGGGATTTCGACATCACAGGAGCTACAATCGTAGACCCTGCTACATATGAGAAGACAGACGAATATGTAGCAACACTTGTTGAACTGAGAAAGAAAAAAGGAATGACAGAAGAGCAGGCAAGAGAGATTCTTCTTACTAATTACTTATATTATGGTGTAATGATGGTTAAGATGAAAGATGCAGACGGAATGGTATCCGGAGCATGCCACTCTACAGCTGACACACTTCGTCCATGCCTTCAGATCCTGAAGACAAAACCAGGAACAAAGCTTGTATCTGCATTCTTTGTTATGGTAGTACCTGACTGCGACATGGGAGAGAACGGAACATTTGTATTCGCTGACTGCGGACTGAACCAGAATCCTACATCCGAAGAGCTTGCAGCAATCGCTCAGTCTTCAGCAGAAAGCTTCAAACAGCTCGTTGGTGCTGATCCAAGAGTTGCTATGCTTTCTTACTCAACAATGGGAAGTGCAAAACACGATGACGTAACAAAAGTACAGGAAGCTGTTAAGATCGCAAAAGCTGAGAATCCGGATCTTATGTTAGACGGAGAGATGCAGCTTGATGCAGCACTTGTTCCTTCTGTTGGAGCAGCTAAAGCACCAGGAAGCCAGGTTGCAGGAAAAGCCAATACTCTGATCTTCCCTAACCTTGATGCAGGTAACATTGGATACAAACTTGTTCAGCGTCTTGCAAAAGCAGAAGCTTACGGACCAATGACACAGGGAATCGCAGCACCTGTTAACGACCTTTCAAGAGGATGCAGTGCTAAGGATATTGAAGGTGTTGTTGCAATCACAGCAGTTCAGTGCCAGAATCAGTAAGAGATAAAGTAAGAGGAGAAATAATATGAAAGTATTAGTAATGAACTGCGGAAGTTCATCTTTAAAATATCAGTTGATCGACATGGAGAACGAGAGCGTTCTTGCAAAAGGTATCTGTGAAAGAATCGGAGCCGATGGATCTGTATTAACACACAAACCAACAGGAAAAGATAAATATGTTGTAGAGCAGGCAATGCCAGATCATGGTGTAGCAGTACAGTTAGTACTGGATGCTTTACAGGATAAAGAGCATGGTGTGATCGAAAGTGCGGATGAGATTACAGCAATCGGACACCGTGTACTGCATGCAGGTACTATTTACAGTGATGCAACACTTGTAACAGAAGACGTGAAGAAAGTTGTTCGTGACTGCTTCGACCTCGGACCTCTTCATAACCCTGCAAACCTGATCGGTATTGAAGCTTGCGAAAAAGCAATGCCTGGCAAACCGAATGTAGCAGTATTCGATACAGCATTTGGTATGAATATTCCAAAGAAAGCAGCTATGTATGCAATCCCATATGAATATTATGAGAAATACAGCATCAGAAGATATGGTTTCCACGGAACAAGCCATATGTTCGTATCTGGTGAAACTGTAAAACTTCTTGGAAAAGAAGATGCAAAGGTTATTGTATGCCACATTGGTAATGGTGCAAGCATCTCCGCATCTATCGGTGGAAAATGCGTAGACACAAGTATGGGACTTACTCCTTTGGAAGGACTTGTTATGGGAACACGTAGTGGAGATGTTGATCCTGCAGTTCTTCAGTTCATCTGCAATCATGAAGATATCAGCGTAGATGAGATGCTGAATATCCTGAACAAAAAGTCAGGACTTCTTGGAATCAGCGGTGTGTCTTCTGACTTCCGTGATGTAAGACAGGCAGCTGCTGACGGAAACGAAAGAGCACAGCTTGCAATGGATACTTACAAATACCGTGTTGCAAAATATATCGGATCTTATACAGCAGCAATGAACGGTGTAGATGCAATCACATTTACAGCCGGTGTTGGAGAGAATGCTCCGGACCTCAGAAAAGACATCTGTGATTACCTTGGATATCTTGGCGTAGAGCTCGACGAAGAAAAGAATGAGAATGTTCACGGAGAGACAACCGTAATTTCTACACCAGAATCAAAAGTAAAAGTAATTGTCCTTCCTACAAACGAAGAGTTAGCTATTGCTCGTGAAACAGCAAAATTAGTTTAAGACTAAATGACTAAAAGAATGTAAATTTCTGTTGACAAAATAATTTTACATGATATAATAGTCTAGTGTGTGAATAGGAGACGATACTATGATATTAAACCTATCCGACGTTCTGTCTGAGCAGCATAAAGCAATACATGAATCTGTTCCGATTGAAATGACTTGTTTCAAGTCTGAGATGGGAGATTATGCAATTACAGAGAAGACACCACTTGAATTGTCTGTAGAATATGCAGGTGACCGCAAGTTGGAAGTGACTGGTAAAGCTGAGATTACATCAGTTGCACCATGTGACAGATGTCTGGAAGATGTAGAAGTGAAGGTGACACTTGACTTCAAGCATAAGATTGATACAGAGTCAGATGCATATGATCAGTCAGAAGATTTAGACGAGAATAACTATATTGACGGATATAGCTTAGATGTAGAACAATTGGTCTACAACGAGTTATTGGTAGGGTGGCCGACGAAAATTCTATGCAGCGAAGACTGTAAAGGTATTTGCAACGTATGTGGTCAGAACCTGAATAAAGGTACCTGTAACTGTGAAGATACGGGGCTCGACCCTAGAATGTCAGTTATCCGTGATGTATTTAAGAATTTTAAGGAGGTGTAACCTATGTCAATTTGTCCAAAGAATAAATCTTCTAAAGCAAGAAGAGACAAAAGAAGAGCAAACTGGAAAATGAGCGCACCAAACCTGGTAAAATGCAGCAAGTGTGGCGAATTAATGATGCCTCACAGAGTATGCAAGGCTTGTGGTTCATACAACAAAAAAGAAATCATTGCTCAGGATTAATTTTTGAAAAATGATAAAAAAGAGACAATCAGTTTTGGTTGTCTCTTTTTTTGTCATGCATTCGGAAGAAGCTACCGTTGGCAGGTTCTGCGGATGCAATCTGAATATGCAGAAAATATTTTTCATTAAAGTTTTCTGTATATAAATTTTGTGAAAAATTTCGAAAAAAAGATAAAATAATTGCTTTTAGTGTTGCAACATTTCGCGAAAGTGTTATAATTTTAACCAGATATAGAGCGTAGTCTATAAATCAGATGCCGATGGGGAAATCTGTTTTACTGGCAGAAGAGGAAAGATTACGTAGCTAAGGAGGAAAACAAAATGACAGAAGTAGCAAAGCGTATTGAAAAGCTTCGCGCACTGATGGCAGAGCAGAATATCGATGCATATGTTGTGCCAACTGCAGATTTCCATCAAAGTGAGTATGTAGGAGAGCATTTCAAAGCAAGAAAGTTCATCACTGGATTCAGTGGTTCCTACGGAACAGCTGTAATCGCAAAAGATGACGCAGGTCTGTGGACAGATGGAAGATATTTCACACAGGCACTGACCGAGATGGAAGGCAGTGGTGTCCGCCTGATGAAGATGTTTGTTGATGATACTCCATCTACAACAGAATGGCTTGCCCAGAAGATCCCGGAAGGCGGTAAAGTCGCATTTGACGGCCGTGTTCTTTCTATGGGAGAAGGACAGGAATATGAAGAAGTATTGGGCGCAAAGAATATCACGATCGAATATGAAGTAGATCTGATCGACCAGATCTGGGAAGATCGCCCGTCTCTTTCTAAGAAACCTTGTTTCTTCCTGGAAGACAAATACACAGGAGAGAATGTTGCATCCAAGCTGAAACGAGTTCGTGAGAAGATGGCTGAATACGGAGCAACGGTACATTTGATTGCGTCTCTGGATGATAACGCATGGCTTCTGAACTTCAGAGGAGATGATATTGACTTCTTCCCATTGGTACTGGACTATGTGATCGTACGTAAAGACAGTGTAGATCTGTATATCGATGACAGCAAACTGAATGACCGCATCAGAGAAGAGATGGCAAAGAATAATGTCAACATTCATCCATACAATGACATTTACGAAGATGCTAAGAAGATTGGTGCAGATGAGGTTGCACTGATTGACCCGATGAAGATGAACTATGCACTGTATAAGAGTCTTCCATGTAAGGTAGTAGAAGGAGCTAATCCGACTATCTTGATGAAAGCAATTAAGAATGCTGTTGAGATTGAAAATATCAAAAATGCAGAATTGAAAGACAGTATTGCACTGACGAAGTTCATTTACTGGGTTAAGAAAAATTATGACAAGATGGAGATTACAGAGCTTTCTGCTTCAGATAAACTGACAGCTCTGCGTGCAGAACAGGAAGGATATATTCGTGACTCATTCGAACCTCTGCAGGCTTTCGGTGAGCACGCTGCAATGATGCATTATGCACCGTCTAAAGAGACAGACGTTGTATTAAAAGAAGGCGGTATGCTTCTGAGCGATACAGGCGGCGGATATTATGAAGGTTCTACTGATATTACCAGAACAACAGTACTGGGACATATCACACCGGAACTGAAGAAATATTACACAGCTGTATACAGAGCAATGCAGCACTTAAGCGCAGCAAACTTCCTCTATGGTAACCACGGATGGTCTCTGGATGTATTGGCAAGACAGCCAATCTGGGATATGAACAAAGACTTCCAGTGCGGAACCGGACATGGTTTCGGATATCTTGGAAGTATCCACGAGCCGCCAACAGGATTCCGCTGGTACATCGTTCCTTCTAAGAACGAACATCATCAGTTTGAGCCTGGTATGGTAATTACAGATGAGCCGGGAATCTATGAAGAAGGAGATTTTGGTATCCGTATCGAGAACAACCTGCTTACTGTAAACGGTGAGAAGAATAAATATGGACAGTTCATGCACTTTGAGACTCTGAACTTCGTACCAATCGACCTTGATGGTATCGATCCGGAAGAACTGACAAGATCAGAGAAAGAATGGCTGAATGATTATCACAAAGCCTGCTACGAGAAAGTTGGCCCATATCTGACTGATGAAGAAAGAGAATGGCTGAAAGAATACACAAGAGCTATCTAATACTTCTAAAGTACATAGAAAAAGCTGCAAGTAAGTAACTTTACTTACTCATAAGAAAATTTAACTGACAAGGGGTGTCAGAAAATTATAATAAAAAAATGCCGCGGACCAGCGGTCTGCGGCGTCTTTTAAGAAAAGGAGAATAGGTAAAATGGCAAAAATTACAGAAGGATATATGCCTTTCCATGGCTATCAGACATATTACAGAATCGTTGGAGAACAGAAAGATAACGGAAAAGCTCCGCTGATCTGCTTACATGGCGGACCTGGATCTACACATAACTATTTTGAAGTACTGGATAATGTTGCAGATGATGATGATCGTATGATCATTATGTATGATCAGTTGGGTTGCGGTAAATCTTACCTGGATGGACATCCGGAGATGTGGACACAGGATCTTTGGCTGGATGAATTGGATGCATTAAGAGAACACCTCGGACTGGATGAATGCCATATCATTGGCCAGTCATGGGGCGGTATGATGCAGATTGCATATGCGATTGAACGTGGAGCAAAAGGTGTAAAATCATTCATCATTTCTTCCGGTCATCCAAGCAGCAGCCTGTGGGCAAGAGAAGGAATGCGCAGAATCAAGATGATGACAGAAGAAGATCAAGCAGCGATCAACGATGCCCTGGAGCGTAATGACTTCACAGGAGAAGCTTATCTGAAAGCTGTAGATAACTATATGGACAGATACTGCAATTACTGGAGAGAAGATCTTCCGGAGTGCTGTACAAGACCTAAGAAATCCGGTGGAGAAGCTTATCTGTATGGATGGGGACCGAACGAATTCGTTCCATCCGGTACACTGAAAGATTTTGAATATATCGACAGGCTTCATGAGATTAAAGTTCCATCACTGATCATGAGTGGTATCTCTGATCTTTGTTCACCATTAGTTGCAAAGACTATGGCAGACGAGATCCCGGATACGAAATGGATTCTCTGGGAGAGAGCAAGACATACAACATTTGTAGACAGACACGATGACTACTGTGTAGAACTGATCAAGTGGATGAACGAATACGATAAATAAAATACATAAAATGATTTGAAAAAGATCTCCGTCATTTGACGGGGATCTTTTTCAAATGCAATATCTGTAAATTAATAGTGACTTCACTGCGTAAATGTGATAAAATAAATCGTCTGACATATAAGAATAATCAATGTCTGATAATATAATCTGATAAGAAAGAGGGAAAGTTCTGATTGATTGTAATCATGGAAAATCGGAACTGAAAGAGAAATGGAAAAAGAAAAAAATAACAGAAGTTCCTTTTCAGGAAAAATAGGATTCGTTCTGTCTGCGGCAGGCGCATCCGTCGGTCTGGGAAATATCTGGAGATTCCCCTATCTGGCCGCAAAATATGGTGGAGGTATATTCCTCCTGATCTACATTCTGCTTGCGCTGACATTTGGTTATACAATGATCGTTGCGGAATCAGCTCTTGGACGTATGACAAGAAAGAGTCCGGTTGGTGCGTTTAAAGCCTTTGGCAAAAAGGCCGGATGGTTGTCGTTCGGTGGATGGATCAATGCAATCATTCCTGTGTTGATCGTACCGTATTATTCTGTCATTGGAGGATGGGTAATTAAATATTTTGTGGAATACCTGAAAGGGAATGGTGCAAAATTAGCAGAAGATGGATATTTTTCAAAATTTATATCCAATGGCCTTTCTACGGAAATATGCTTTATTGTTTTCTGTATGTTCACATTGATCATTATCTATGCGGGTGTCCGTAATGGAATTGAACGTGTTTCCAAGTTTATGATGCCGATATTGGTGGTACTGTCTGTGATCATTGCAATCTATTCGGTGACAAGACCGGGTGCGCTGGCTGGTGTGAAATACTTCCTTGTACCAAATCCTAAAAACTTTTCATGGATGACGGTTGTAACAGCCATGGGACAGATGTTCTATTCTCTGTCAATTGCTATGGGTATTTTGGTCACATTTGGCTCTTACATGAAAAAAGACACGTCCATCGAAGATTCGACAAGGAATGTTGAAGTATTTGATACTGCAATTGCAATTATGGCTGGTCTGATGATTATTCCGGCTGTATTTGCATTCTCTGGTGGAGATCCGGATACGCTGCAGGCAGGTCCGTCATTAATGTTTATTACAATTCCAAAGGTATTTGACAGCATGGGATTTGGAACGTTTGCAGGAATCCTGTTCTTTTTACTTGTATTATTTGCTGCTGTTACGAGTTCTATCGCATTAACAGAAAGTGCAGTTTCTACAGTAGAAGACGAATTGAAATGGAGCCGTAAGAAATCCACAGTTATTGTGGGATTCATTATGATTATTCTCGGAACATTGTCATGCCTTGGATATGGACCATTATCATTCGTAAAGATTATCGGAATGCAGTTCCTGGACTTCTTTGACTTCCTTACCAATTCTGTAATGATGCCGATTGCTGCGTTGATGACAAGTTTATTTGTATCTAAAGTAGTTGGTGTGGATCGTATGGAAGAAGAAATCCGGCATGGGGAAAGTAAATTCCGCAGAAAGAAGATATTTGTCGTAATGATCAAGTATCTGTGCCCAATCTTTGCTATTATTATTCTGGTCAGTTCGGTAGCAAATGCATTTGGGTGGATTTCAATGTAAGTGTATTGGGATTTAATTTAGAAGGCATGACTACCCGGACCTGCATAAAAAGCAGGAAGCCGTTCCTGTTCAGGTTCCGTCGGCGGGAAATACTAAAGCGTCAAAATTATGCTAAAAACGGGCTTCCGAAATTTGCAACTCGCCATTCAGCTCAAACAGGCAAATTTCGAAAACCCAACGCATAATTTTGACGCTTAACTATTTCCAACACCTTCTTCACATTCACTGGAACGGCTTTCTACTTTTTATTCCGTGGGTGTCGAATGCCTTACGAATTAAATGGCAATTGCCTAACGGTTGTGGTAGCGGAAGGCTACGGTGGTCAGCTGCCAATAAGTGGATTTTCATGACTTTTTGGCAAGCTTGTGTACTGTAGTGGCCTCCACCGGGTTACACTTCCGGGCATTTCATTTATTAATATCCGCTGCCAGTCACGACTTGAAGGAAATAATAGATAAGGATTATTGTGAATGTGGAATGCCGTTAGAAACAGTTAGAGAGTCAGAAGCACCGTTAAAGGAACGAAGCGAACGTGTTTGAGGCGAACGCCGAGTTTGAGCGTAGTTCCTTTGCTTT
>NZ_JAMOYX010000052.1:0-18816 GCF_023669465.1 Dorea sp. MB18-49 | reverse complement strand
TTCATACATTTTTTTCATATTACAAAAATTGTATGAAAATAGATAAAAATAATTCGCATTAAATTTATTGAATTTAAAGCATCTTCCTTTACGATGGAGTAAAATAAAAGAAAAAACTTTGTCGCAAAGGAAGAAAAATGAACAGAGAACAGGAAAGAGCCAAAAGAAGACCGGAAAAGAATCCAGTTGTTGAATACAATAAGATTCAAAATAAATATTACCCAGAGTTATTTGCCAAATTTGCTGAGGTGAATGATCCGCGAAATCAAAGTTATATTGAATATCCAGTGAGGGTTATGCTTGGAACCATGTACTACAAATGCATAAGCGGAATTTCAAGTATGCAGGAAATGACACTGAAATTTAATGATGATGCAGTTGTAGAAAATCTCTACTCATTCATGAGTGAAGAAAAGAAGGAGTATCTTCCTCATGGTGTTATAGAGAATGAATTTTTGGCAAGACTGAACCCAGAGGAACTGGAAAAAATACAGAAAGATATTGCTTATTCTATGATCCGTAGAAAAACATTTGATGATGCCAGGGTGTTGAAAAGGTGGCAGATCATTATTGACGCCACAGAACTGGATGAGGGATATCAGAAAAAGAATGAATATTACCTGAGTCGCTGCTATAACCGTGGAGAAGCAGATGAATTTACGAAGTATCACAGAAGCGTGCTCGAAGCAAAACTTTATCTGGGGAATAACCTTGTATGCAGTATAGCATCTGAAGCGATCCAGAATTCTGAGGAATATATCAATCAGAGTGAAAAAAAAAATAAAACAGGACTGTGAAAGTAAAGCATTTATCAGAGTTGCAGAAAAGATTAAGAAACAGTTTCCGAGACTTCCGATCATTATAACGGCAGATGGGTTGTATGTCAGTCAGAAAGTTATACAGACCTGCACAGATAACAGCTGGAATTATATCATCCGTTATAAAAAGGGAAGTGCATCATCCATAGCCAAAGAATATCGGTCATTGCCGGAAAAAGAAAAGATAGGTTCAGAAATAGAATATCAGAATCAGATTATGTTTCAGAATACAGATGTAAATCTGACATATTATACAGAAAAGAAGATTAAACCAGATGAAAAAAAAGAAACAACAGAGTTTGCATGGATTGCAGACATTACAATCACAAAAAACAATGCCAGAAAAATAGTAAATGCGGGAAGAAACAGATGGAAGATAGAAAATCAGGGATTCAACCGGCAGAAGCATTGGCGGGGGAATATAGAGCATGCATGCAGCTGGAATGAACAGGCACAAAAGAACCATTATCTGATGGAGCAGATAGCAGATTTCATAAAGCAGCTTTATGAATATTATTACCTGAAGAAAAATGAAATAAATTTACCTTTCAAAACTAACAAAAATTTTGCCTAGTAGCATTTTTTATCAGAATATGTTAGAATCTTTTTATACTTTTTAGTTTTTATCAACTAACATTATCAAAAAACATCAAGGAGGGATAATATGGATTCTTGCGATTTTTACACAACACTTGGCAAAAAGCTTCGGGCAAGACGCCGGACCAAACACATGACCTTAAGTGATCTCTCCAAAAAATTGAACAAAAGCGTTGCCACGATTTCCAAATACGAAAAAGGAGAGGTTCTCATAAGTATTGACACTCTGGTAGACATTTGTCAGATTCTGAATATCGACATAGCCTCTCTGCTCCCCATAACTTCAACCGATAAAAGCGCAGCCGAAATTGCAAGGTACCAGAATTATTTTTCTGACAAACTTTATCTTTATTGGTTTAACGGAGAAAAGAACTGCTTGCAGAAGGCAGTTCTGGAAAATAAGAATTTGTCATTAACTGCTACGATGTATTACGATGTCGATGACATATCCAACTACTACGAAGCGAATTATATTTACGAAGGCGATATTACCTACAGCGATACATGTACGGTTTTTATCCTTGTAAATACAAAGCCGCCTTTTGACATTCTGACGTTGCGTCTTCCGTCAATCGGCATTAATTCCATGCACGTTGTCGGTCTGATTTCCACGATTACGTACTTTTATCAGAGTATCGCCATGAAAGTGATTGCCAGCGAAAATCCGCTACCGCTTAATGATGAATTGAAAAATGCTCTTCACATTTCTTCAGATGAATTAAAGAATATCAAACGTACAAACTTTTTCTTTGCACAATAGTCAACAAAAATAGTCTACGCCTATTCAACTCCCCTGCCCCTCGTTCGATGGCACTGAAAAAGTAGATTATATCGTTCTATATTTGGTACAATGTATCTATCAAATATAGGCGGTGTTTTTATAATCGAACAACAGCAGAAATTGGTGCTAAATCTCTACATGGAAATATATGAATTAATAATCCCAAAAGATAATCTTCTCCGGCAGATAAAAGAATTGGTTGATTTTAGCTTTATTTATGATGCATTGCTTGCTAATTATTGTCTGGATAACGGAGGAAATGCAGTTCCACCTATCCGAATATTTAAATATCTTCTTTTGAAATCAATTTACGATTTATCAGATATTGATCTGGTTGAACGTTCTAAATACGATATGTCTTTTAAATATTTTTTGGACATGGCTCCAGAAGATGAAGTTATAAATCCAAGTTCATTGACAAAATTTCGGAAGTTACGTTTAAAGGATATGAATCTTTTGGATATGCTGATTGCCAAAACAGTTCAGTTAACATTAGAAAAAGGAATTATTAAGTCAAAATACATTATTATGGATGCAACGCATACAAAATCAAAATACAATCAAAAGACTCCCCCGTCAAGTACTCCAGGAACAATCAAAAAAACTGCGCCGTAGCATCTATGAAATTGATGAAACAATGAAAGAAAAATTTCCTGATAAAAACACAGATGATTCTTTAGAAAAAGAACTAAAATACTGTAAACAGCTTATTGATGTTATAAAAGGAAATGAAGAAATTTGCAGTTATCCAAAAGTGCAGGAAAAATTAAAATCTACTAGAAGAATCTGTCACTGATGACATGGAACATTTAGAAACTTCAAAGGATGAAGATGCAAAAACTGGTCATAAGACAGCCGATACTTCATTTTGGGGATATAAAACACACATAGCAATGACAGAAGAACGGATCATCACAGCTGCCACAATCACCAGCGGCGAAAAAATAGATGGCAAAGAACTGCCAAAACTTGTACAAAAAAGTAAAGCTGCTGGGATACAGATTGAATCAGTCATTGGAGATATGGCTTATTCTGAAAAGACAAATATCGAGGCGGCAAAAAAAGGTGGTTATGAACTGATAGCAAAATTAAATCCGGTTATTACACAAGGTAACCGAAGAAAGGAAGATGTGTTTGAATTTAATAAAGATGCCGTCGCATCTATCGAAGTTTCAACCAATGGCGAACTGCTATCCTTTCTTCCTTTGGTTACGACCCTTTGAAATACCCTGAATGCAACTATCAAATGGAATTTTTAGAACTCTATTACAACCACCAACGCGTATCCCTCCAAGAACTTTACGAGAAATCCATGTCCAAATCTCGTGGAAAGCGTTCTTCTGCATAATTCTTTTTCGATTATCTGTGTTATAATCCTCTAAAGGAGGAACATTACCATGAAATCTAACATTGAGGAATTACGCAAAAAAATATAAATAATCCACCTGAAGGAATGACATCTATGGACATTCGCAACATGAGCGAAGATGATCTTCTGGATATGGATTATTTCTTAAATGAAGATAATCTGTTTGATGACGAGGCTGGTGTAGAAGGTTTTTACATCTTCTAAATCGGTGTCGTTCTATCTGTGTGCCCGCCTCTGTGCGGGCTATTTTCGTTCAATGGTTCGCCCAAAATCGAACTTTCCTATAAAATAAAAAATACAGCAGACTTTTGCCTGCTGTACATTTTCTTGTTTTTTATTCATTTACATTTACAGATCCAGCTTGCCGCACTTCTCTTCATGATTATTTACCAAATCTGCAAGTGTCACACTATCCACATACTGGTCGATTACTTTCTTAAGTCCTTCCCAGAACTCAAGTGTGGAACACTGATCCTGTCTCTCGCAGCGATTCGGCACGTCATCCAGACACGCAATCGGCGCAAGGCTTCCTTCCGTTGTACGGATAATATCTCCGGCTGTATATTCTTCCGGCTCTTTCGCCAGCATATAACCACCGTTATTGCCACGATAACTTCTTACATATCCGGCCTTTGTCAGCATCGGCATAATCTGTTCCATATATTTTAATGTAATTCCCTGTCTTGCCGATATGTCTTTCAGACGAATATATTCCCCATTTGCATTCTCCGCCAGATCAATCATAATTCTCAGTGCATATCTGCCCTTTGTTGATATCTTCATAGTACTTCACCTTTCATCCGGGTCTCTTCTCCCGGTTCATCTCCTACTTAATTACTATGATATCACATTTTTTGACAAATGCCAATCCTCCGAACCATTCGTCCGTTATCCTTTTTCGCCTTTTTTAATCCTGGAATGTCTTCAAAGCATCAATTGTTCTCTGAATCAGCTCTTCCAGTGTCCATCCAAGCATATCCGCTCCGCGTTCGATGACTTCTCTGGAACATCCTGCTGCGAAATTCTTGCTCTTGTATTTTTTCTTTACAGACTTTAATGTCAGATCCTGTACACTTTTTGACGGACGCATCAATACAACAGCTCCGATCAGACCCGTCAGCTCGTCAACCGCATACAATATTTTTTCCATCTCGTGCTCCGGTTTGATATCCACTGTAATCGCATAACCGTGACTCGCCGTTGCATGGATGATCTTCTCATCAATTCCTCGTTCTTTCATGATCTCCTGCGATTTGATACAGTGTTCTTCCGGATATTTTTCAAAATCCAGATCGTGTAAAAGTCCTACGATTCCCCAGAAATCTTCCTCATCCGCAAACCCGAGCTCTCTTGCAAAATAACGCATCGTATTCTCTACCGTCTGTGCATGCAGGAGATGAAATTCATCCTGGTTATATTCGGTTAATAATTCCCATGCTTCTTCTCTTGTCATATGGCAGTCCTCCGTTTATTTCATGTCATTTTTGTGTTCCTTTATTATATGAACATAGTTTTCTTTCTTTTCCTATATGTTTTATATGATATCACAGAACTGCCATTTGTCAATCAGATATTGGATCTACTTTATTTTATACTGAGAATACATTGCAATGGAATCACTTAGTTTTTGCCAGAAATTTTTTGTAACTGCTATCAATCGCAAATGCTCCAAGCGGTGCAGTCAGTACAATTGCAAGCACTGCTACCGTCAGAACCACATCGCCACACGCAAATCCAAGCGTCAGTGGAATTCCTCCGATTGCAGCCTGTACAGTTGCTTTCGGTGTGTATGCCATCATCGTAAATAACTTTTCTTTTCCATTCATATCCGTTCCAAGCAGACATACAAAGACCCCTGTCATTCGGAAGATCAGTGCGCCACAGATTAAAACGACTGCCTTGAGTCCTACATGAGATAGATATCCGATATTTACAGTCGCACCAACCAGTACGAATAAGAATACTTCCGCTGCCACCCACATCTTTCCACATTTTACTGCAATCCTTTTTGCAGCCACTTTCCTGTATTTCTGTAAGCCCACTCCCAGAAACATCACTGCAATTAACGCCGAGAACGTAATTGCAGTTGTCATATGATCTTCTGCCACTACCAGTAAAAATGAAATACTGAGTAAGATTAATACCTTTACGGTATCCCGAATATGTACTTTCTCAAAATACCGTGCAAGAAGCCATCCGGCAAGTAATCCAATGATCATTCCCAGGATAATAGATATCGGAATATTCAGGAAACTCATAACCGATACGCTTTTTCCCTGCATAATCCCTGAAAAGGTCGTAAATAATACGATGACATATACATCATCTACCGAAGCGCCCGCAAGAATCAACTGTGGGATTCCTTTTTCCGTTCCATAGCCTTCTTCCATCAATCTTACCATACGCGGCACGACAACCGCCGGTGAAACCGCCGCAAGTACAGATCCTAATATTGCCGCTTCCAGCACAGAAAGTCCCAGTAACCTTGGTGCCAGCACTAACATTCCCAACAGCTCAAAACTCGCCGGTACAAAGCACATCATTACCGCCGGACGCCCGATTTTTTTCAAACCGGAAATGTCAAGCCCTAATCCGGCCCTCATCAGAATAATGATCAGTGCCATCTTCCTAAGTTCCGATGAAATATTTAACAGATTTTCATCCAGAAGATTCAGCACATACGGTCCCAGAACGATACCGGTGAGAAGCATTCCCAGAAGCCCCGGCAGTTTTAATTTTTTACAGATCCAGCTCATCCCCATACCACAGAGCAGGATCAGCGCAACGCTTAGTAACATTTTATATTCCTCCTTATCTACAGAATCTGCCACTGGCAGTTTCTTTCAACCGCATAGCGATCTATAAACGCAGAAAAAGCTGAGACTTTCTGCGTCATTATTCGCAGAAGTCATCAGCTTTATAAGCGGTTCTAGTATGATCACTAAGGGAGAACTTCATTCCCTTCTAAAAGTTATAACATACCTGTATGGTATTTTGCAACTGTAGTTTCAATTTTAATGCCTGTCCATCTCCTTATCACCGTCATTTTCTTTCTTAAACCAGGATAACAGATCTCTCCTCATCAGCTTTTCCATCAGGTTCAGATTCGGATCGGAATGCTCCAGTTCTCTGGAATAACGATATACGGTATCTATCACATCCTCCATCTCCAGTGTCTTCTCATTCTTCAGCCACTGTGCCAGCAGAAGTTCGTGGATCAAAAGTACACTGACAACCGCCATCTGTACCTTTACATAAGCTTCCCCGTCATACACTGCACCACAGAAATAAGTGCTGATAAAGTACACCAGTAACTGCTCATACTGGATCTCATAATCTGGCATATATGTATTCAGCCATTCGTGAAATTCTCGTTTGTTCTTTGTATACTGTTCTTTGTACTTTGTACATTGTTCTTCACTGTCGCTGCAACCAATATCTCCGTAAAGTAAACTTTCTGCCTCAAGAAGATGCGGTTCCCAGTCATCCCTTAAGCGTTCCATCAGATACTGATTCCGGAACATTTTCTTAATAAATGCATAGTTCTCATCTTCTGATAATTTTGCTTCAACGAATTGCACCGCCTTCTCCGTCTGATATTTTTCAAATACATCATCAATGGAAAAGATATCTTCTCTTTTGATCCGCACCTGCAAGTCATGTGCGATCGCCAGCACCAGACCAACCCGCAGATCCAGTCTCTTACTTCTGTCCTGAAGGATATTGATCATCACTTTTCTTGCATCTACCAATTTTGAATACAAGAATGGATCAAAATCATCATATTCTTCTTCCTTGTTGCTTTCATATGTCAGAAAGCGCACCGGTTCCTTTTTACCAAGCAGAATTCTTGCCACCTCCGGACAGGATACAGACAACGTCATCTCTCGGACATCTTCAAATTCTTCTACGTGTCTTGGATACATCTTACAAGTCCGGCACAGACTTTTTTCACCGAGTGCTGTATACATATCACAAAGATTTTCATCATTTAAAAAGGCACAGCGCTTATTCTTGTCCTGCTTAAAGGTTCCTTCTTTCCAGTTAATGGACTTTCTTAATCTTTTTCTAAATGATCCGGTTACTTTCTTATATTTTTTCAACGCTGCTTCGTCCGCCACAATCTGCCAGCCGGCGCAGCATGTATCTTCACATTCGCCTGCAATACAGGAAAATTCATGGTAATAATCCGGGATTGTATATAACATTGATTCTTCCTCCAGTTTTTATACAAAATCAATTCAACTTTGAGCATTATACCACATAATTTTTGTTAGAGGACAGAACATTTTTAGTTTGGTATAAAAATCCCCCGGGCTCTTTAGGAGGAATCGCCCGGGGGAAAACTGCATAACTTACATTAGTATAAAAGGGTTCTCAAGGATTTACTGTAATTATTATCCTAATTATTTAATAAAGCTTACATGCTTACAAATCTCTTCTGTAGCAGCATCTTTCTTCTTATTGTATTCAATCTTTCTTTCTTCAAAGAGGTTGTCTCCGTTTGCATCGATAGAAACAATCAGTGGTCCGAATTCTTTTACGCGGCAGTTCCAGAGTGTCTCCGGCATACCAAGATCTCTCCACTCGGCTCTTACGATCTCTTCTACTTCTGTAGCAGCTACTACAGCGTTACCTGCAGGGAATACGCAGTGGATTGCTCCGAATTCTTTACATGCACGCTCTGTATTTTCTTTCATACCACCTTTACCGATGATCACACGTACACCAGTTTCTTTTACGAATTCGTACTCGAATTTTTCCATTCTCATACTTGTTGTCGGTCCTACAGATACCATTTCGAATTTGTCATTTTCCAGTGGACGGATGATCGGTCCTGCATGAAAGATTGCGTTGTTTCTTACATCTACAGGAAGTTCTCTTCCTTCTTCTACCAGACGGCGGTGTGCAACGTCACGACATGTTGTCATGCTTCCGTTCAGATATACGATGTCACCGATCTTGATATCTTTTAAGTCTTCTGCTGAAATAGGTGTTGTTAAGATTTTTTTACCGTTCTTTACTTCTACCATTATAATTCTACCCCCGTATGTGTTGTGATTGTGTAGTTCAGGTCCTTATCAAATACAATATGTCCTCTTCTGTGGCTCCAGCATCCTACGTTAACAGCTACACCGATTGTAGACGGATGACGTGCTGTGTTCTCAATATTAACGCCCATTACAGAATATTTTCCGCCCATACCCTGTGGTCCAAGGCCGATTGCATTGATTCCGTCTTCGAGAAGAGTCTCCATCTTAGCTGCTCTTTCGTTCTCATTGTGTGATCCGATCGGACGCATCAGTGCTTTCTTAGAAAGAAGTGCTGCCGTCTCAACAGATGTTGCCACACCTACGCCAACGAGAAGCGGAGGGCAGGCATTCAATCCGTATGTTGTCATAACGTCCATAACGAACTTTGTAACTCCTTCGTATCCTTCACCCGGCATCAGAACCATAGCTTTTCCAGGAAGAGTACATCCGCCCCCTGCCATGTATGTATAGATCTCACATTTGTCTGAGTTTGGAACGATATCCCAGAATACAGTCGGTGTTCCTTTTCCTACGTTCTTTCCTGTGTTGTATTCATCAAATGTCTCTACACTGTTATGACGGAGAGGTGCTTCAAATGTTGCTTTCACAACAGCGTCTTTCAGAAGTCCTTCCAGTTCGTCGATAAGTGGGAATTTTGTTCCACATTTTACCCAGAACTGTAATACACCTGTATCCTGACAGCTTGGTCTGTTCAGTTTTACAGCAAGTTCCTGGTTCTTGAACATGGTGTCATAAATTACCTTTGAAAGCGGGCTGTCTTCTTTCTCACGCAGCTCTGTTAATTTTTCAATGACATCATCCGGCAGTTTCTTTGCGATATGTGCAATAAATTTTGCCATATAATCTGTAAGTTGTGTTACCTGTTGTTCTTTAGACATTTTCATATCCTCCTTGAAATTCTATTAAAAATTTTTAGTTCCTATCTATATTCCCACAACAGTATTGTGATGAAAGACAGCGAAAACTTTTATCACAAACTGTCATGAGAGGTATGTCTGCTTACATCTTCCGTTTTTATGGAGATTAGAGGTCAAATACTTCCTTATGTTTATGGGAAGAATGGATAGAAGATTGGAAGCAAGATCATACTTACTATGGTTGCTACTACGATCATAGGAATACCTGCTTTCGCATAATCCTTGAACGTATATCCTCCTGCCGTTACTACCATGGTGTTGGCCGGCATTCCGATTGGTGTTGCAAATGCACAGGATCCTCCGATTACACATGCCATCAGTACGGCACTTGGATCTGCACCCATGCCCTGTGCGATGGATACTCCGATCGGAGCCATCAGTGCTGTCGTTGCTGTGTTTGACATAAAGTTTGTCATGATACAGCAGAGCATGAAGATTACAAATGTTAATATGTATGGTGAAGGGTTATCTCCCAGCATTCCGATTACTTTATCTGCGATCAGTTCTCCGGCACCGGTTGCTTCCAGTGCAGACGCAAGGGAAAGCGTACCTCCGAATAAGAAGATCGTCTTCAAGTCGATGGAAAGGAGTGCGTCTTTCTCACTGATAACGCCTGTAACGATCAGTGCAAGTGCTCCCACACATCCTATGACACATAACTTAATACCAATCTGATCTTCAAAAATCATTCCCAGAAGTGTTAATAACAGGATGATCAGTGAAAGGGTCTGTTTCCACTTTGGAACATTGCTGAAATCTTTTGTCTCATCAAAGATTCCCTCACCGCTTGTGTCCACTTTATCCGGCAGGAATTTGTATCCGAACAGTGCGAAGAAAATAATTCCTACGACCAAAATTGGAAGACCTACTTTCGCATAATCGAAGAATCCGAATTTCAGTCCAATCTTCTCCATGGATGACTGTGCGATCATGTTACCAGGTGCACCGATCAGTGAAAGGTTACCTCCCATGGCTGCTGCAAATACCAGCGGCATTAACAGTCTTGATCTTGAATATCCTGATTTTGCAGCAATACCGATAACTACCGGAATGAGGATTGCGGCTGTTCCTGTGTTGGAAAGGAAGCCACTCATCACTCCGACGATCACCATGATCGCAATGATCAGCTGCCTTTCTGTCTTGGCAAAATGTGTAACCACTCCTCCGATCTTGTTCGCCATTCCCGTCTCAAACAGTGCTCCACCGACAATGAACATTGCAACAAATAAGATTACATTGCTGTCGATGAATCCCGAGAATGCAGTCTGCCAGTCCAATACCCCTGTGACTACCAGTCCCACACAGACAATCATCGATGTTACCCCAAGCGGAATCTTTTCAAGCATGAACATGATGATTGCAAATGCCAGAAACAGTAATGTAATTGTTATCTGACTCATCTTCATTACCTCCTTGTAATTATTTCGTTCGATTTCTCGGATACGTTTTTTTGATCTTTGATGTCTGATATTTGATTTTGTATCCAAATCTTGATTACAAGATACTCCTTAATGATAAAAATGTCAATAGGTATTTATAGATTTTGGCATATGTTATAAAACTGTATATCGTCTTTTGTTCAAAATCACCATATTCAGCGTTTTTTGTATGGAAAGGACCTGCCACAGGCAACTTTTCTTGCATACTTAGACAAAAAAAGTGCATTGTTATTCACCACAAAGGTAAATAACAACGCACTAATTATTTATAATATGTAAGCATATCATCCCGGCTCCGCATAATATGATCATACATCGCCATCTGTGCTTCCTTCTGATCATGAGCCTTGATTGCTCTCCATATCCTTTCATGTTCTTTAATCGACACTTTCGCATAATCCTCTTCTGATACCATGCTGCCCATAGACAGACCATTCCATAATTCAGAAATCATATTTTTCATCTTCTGGTTACCTGCCGCAGACCAGATCTCATGATGAAATGCATGGTTCAGATCTGTATATTGCTTTAAATTGCCTTCCTTCAGATCCTCTTCTGCTTCTTCGTACACGGATTCTATCTCCGATATGTCCGTCTCCGGCTCTGCTGCAAGCGATGCTGCCGCACTTTCTAAAATTGCACGAAGTTGATAATGTTCTTTAATATAAGTTTCCGTAATTCCAAGTACTACAGCTCCTCTGTTCTTGCGCAACTGTATTAACCCATCTCTTGCAAGTATCTGAAATGCCTCTCTTACCGGCATCGCCGATACATTTAACTGTGTGGCTACACTTTCCAGTGAAAGGACTTCTCCTTCTTTCATCTGCCTGGACAAGATTGCCTTCCTAAGTTCTGCCGCTACCTTTTCCTTGGCCGACGGCATCTTAATTGGTTTTAATCCATTCATTCATTCATCCCTCTCTCTTCATTGACCGCTCTTGCAAGCAATTTAAAATATACATCCAGAGATTTTTCTACTTTCTTCAGTTCCCCATTTTCTAAAAGTTCTGTCATCTTATCCTTTTCTTCTTTTATCTTATCTGCATAATGTCCCGTTGATAGTGCAAAACGGATATAGCTGTCACTGGCATTTCTTAAAAGTCTTTTGATATACTCATTTTCCACCAGATCACACATGGCTTCTGCAGGCTGTACCTCTCCTGACAATCCCGATGTCATAAGCAACTCTTCCAACTGCGCAGTCTTTCCACTATGTTTCAGACTGTTCAATGCCTTCTTTGTCATCTCCGAAATCATACTGTAGATCAGACATATCTGTTCTTTATCCAATTCTGTCACAGTAATTCTTCTAGTTGCAAGGCGGATAATTAACCCCTGATTTTCCAGGATCTGGAAAGCTTCCCGGATTGGAATTCTGGAAGCTTCAAACGCTTCTGCCAGTTCTTCTTGTTTTAACTGACTTCCTCCGGGAATTCTTCCGGACAATATTTCATCAGCGATCTGTTCCGCCATATAGTCGCTCAATCTTTTTTCTGATATATCTTTCATAATTTTCCCCTTGATTTAAAACCTTATAACAATAATGTATCCAAAATCAAGGAAAATGTAAAGAGTTATTTTTTCGTTTTCTAATATTTTGGGCTGCATATTCCACGAAAAAATCATAATATTTTATAAATATTTCTTCATATCCTGAATCAGCTTTTCACATGTCTTTTCAAATTTCTTTGCAAGTGAAATGCTTTCTTTTTCCGCTTTCGGATAACGATTTAATTTCTCTGTAATGGATTTTATTCCCATATTTGCCCCGTCGATCATCATTTCCGCAATCTTCGAACTGTCATCATTGAGCATCATCTTTACTTCAGCACTGATCCAGGCAAATGTCTCTGCTGCCTTTTCTGACAGCTTCTCCTCCTGCAATTTTCCTTCTGACAACCTTATTGATTCCTTCTCCATTTTTTCATAGTCTTCTTTATATTTACAGAACAAGTCCTGAAGCTCCTGACTTTTCAGATATACCGCCAACTGCTCGATACTATTCAGTGCCATCCGGCATCCAGAATTACATTCCTTCAGAATTTCGTATGTTGATGTGTCCATGATACTTCCTCCTTTTTAAATTGCTTGCTATCTTTTTATACTTTGTCTTTCTTCATGTATTTTTCATTATTTTTCTTTTATAGTATGTCTCGAATTTTGTTTTCTATGTATTTACCCCAAATAACACTAGCAATTTTTCTTGCATACTTTGGTATCAAAAAAGCCTTTGCAGATATCATTTTAATATCCACAAAGGCTTTTCTATCTCTCATATTCTTAATTTATCATAAAATAATTCAGACTGATTTCATTAGACGCAACATCTGCAAGGTTGACACAGCTGTTTCCCATACGATCGATCAGATGCAAGATATTCGTAAATGGTGCCGTAAGGCTTGCTTTACATTTTCCTTTATTGACACGCTGTACATGTGCTTTTCGCATCTTCAGATCCAGATCCATGATCTTATCTTTCCGTTTGATCAGCTTCTCTGTCTGAACTGACTTATCACCCTGTAATGCCTTGATTGAATCGGTAAACATCTTCTCCAGTGTCTTCAGGCTTTTCTGCAACTCTTCCATCGCTTCCGGTGTATATTTGTATCTGTTTTCAATCTTTTCCTGTACACATTTGGCAACTTCTACACTCAGCGTTCCCATACGTTCCACATCGCTTAAGATGTACATAAGGCTTGCCGTCTGTGCAGCCTGCTGCTCTGTCATCGTTCCGGCTGAGAACAAAGCTGCCAGATATTCCGTGATCTGATCCGTCAGTTTCTTAATCTGCAGTCCCTTTTCCTGCAGTGGTTCCAGTTCATTCATATCTTCAGTTTTGACAATTGTGATCGTATCTGCCACAACAACTTTAACCATTTCACTCACACGAAGAATTTCCTTTGCAACCAACTGAAGTGCCGCTGCCGGCTGGTTTATGATCTTATCATCCAAAAATACCGGTTTTGCAGAATCCATATCGACTGCTTTTCCATCCGGAATCAACGTCATAACAATCTTCACCATGAATTTGATCAGACAGACCCAGATCAGTGTCATTGTAATATTGAATAATGTATGCGCATTTGCAATCTGTCTTGAGATCACCTCAACTTCTGGTCCTTTCGGAGAAATATGCTGGATCAGCGCTGCAAATGGTTTCACAAACCAGATAAATAGCAGACATCCGGAAATGTTGAAAATACAGTGTGCAACGGCTGTACGTTTCGCATCTTTTGTCTGACCGACACTTGCCAGAAGTGCTGTAATTGTAGTACCGATATTATCTCCAAGAAGGATTGGGATCGCACCTGCAAGTCCAAGCATACTTGTCACACCATCAGGTCCCGGCTGTGATGCAAAGTTCTGCAATACTGCAATCGTCGCACTACTACTCTGTACTACCAGTGTCATTAGTGTTCCGACAAATACCCCAAGTACCGGAATATGTGCTACTCTTTCAATCAGATTCGTGAACACTGGGCTGGATGCCAGCGGTTTCATAACATCTCCCATGGTCTCGATTCCAAGGAATAACAGACCAAATGCGAAGATTGTCTGACCGATACTCTTCACTTTTTCAGATTTCGCAATAAACGAAATGATAAATCCAATAAAGATAATGATATAGATGTAATCGCTGATCTTAAATGCGATGATCTGTGCCGTCATCGTCGTACCGATGTTCGCACCAAAGATGATTGAGATTGCCTGTGGAAGACTCATAAGTCCCGCACTGACAAAACCGATCGCCATAACGGTTGTCGCACTACTGCTCTGTAATACCGCTGTAGTAAGTGCTCCTGCGATAACCCCAAGTACCGGGTTCTTAGTCAGAAGTGCCAGGATGCTTTTCATCTTTTCTCCTGCCGCTTTCTGCAGGCACTCACTCATCATATTCATTCCATAAATAAAGACTGCCAGGCCTCCTAAAAGCCCGAATATTATCTGCAATTTTTCATTCATAATATTTCCCCATTCTCCTTCATTCGTCTTCTGTAGAACCTGCCGCCGGCAGTTTCTTTCGAACACATGATGTTCCCTCGACGTTACGGGCTTATTGTAACGAAGGTGTATGCAGCCTATATCAAATCTATGTTAAATCTATGTAAAATTGTACCCGGAGTTTATATTACATTAAATTCTATGAAATTATTTTCGAAAAAATATAAAGGAATCATCAAATGTATGCAAAATTATCTGAATACTTAAGATGATTCCTTTTTATTGTTTACTCCTATTGTTTCTAATATAACGGTTCATTCTCCATCAGATATTGCAAGAATGCCTCGCAGCCTTCTTTCACATCGTCATAAGTCACGTCAAAATTCCCCGTGTACCACGGATCTGCAATGTCTCTTGCCTCTCCTGTATATTCCAGTAACAAATGCACCTTATGCTCCGGGTCTTTCCGGATGATGCGGTTAATATTGCGGATATTCCACTGCTCCATGCCGATCAGGTAATCAAATTCTTCATAGTCTTTTTTCGTCATCTGGCGTGCTCTGTGGTTACCGCATGGGATTCCTTCTTCTCTTAACTTGTTCTGCGTTCCGTAGTGAACCGGATTGCCGTCTTCTTCGTTGCTGGTTCCGGCGGAGTCGATGTAGAAGGATGACTCTAGGTTCGCTTTCTTTACTAGATCTTTCATTACGTATTCTGCCATGGTTGAGCGGCAGATATTGCCGTGGCAGATAAAGAGCACTTTTATCATTGTTGCATAACCTCGCATTTCTTAGTTTTTCTTGATATTTCGGGCTTTGTAAGCCTCTGTAAATTTTTGCTTTCTGGCATAACCTGGTTTATTTTCGCATAATATCGTCAGCAAAAGGTGTAAAATAAGGTGTATGTTTTTCTATTTTACACCTTGCTATTTTTAATTAAAAATCGTAATTACACAACCTGAATCCGGGCAACTTCTTCCCTGGCATCCTCAAGATTTACATGCGTATATGTATTCAGCGTTACGCCGATGTCTGAGTGGCCCATCAAATATTGCAATGCTTTTGGATTCATTCCGGATTTTGCCATATTTGAGCAATAGGTGTGCCGGCATACATGAGATGTAATGACAGGCATCTGTACTTTATAAGTATTATTATACTTCTGAACGATATGTTGGAAATAATGCTCCCAGTGCAGGGAATAGCAGATACTTTCATTTTTATCAAAGTGTAAGAATCCACTTTTTCCATCTACCATAGGCTCTGCTTTGGGCGGGTTTCGTTTTTCTATTATTTTCCGAAAACATTCCTCTACATCTGCAGTCATAGGTATCTTTCTCGTTCCGCTGGTTGTTTTAGTCTCTTGAATATAATATCCGATTTTTGATTTTTTCTGCAATTGATGATCGATGTTGATCGTATGCTCCTTGAAATCAATATCAGAAATCGTCAGCCCGCAGAATTCTGAGATGCGAAGCCCCGTCTTAAACAATATATAAATACCTTCATAGTATTTACTGAACTGTGCATCATCCTTTACAAATTGTAAAAACTTACGCTCCTCCGCTCTGCTGATTGCCTCTCTTGTCACACTGTCATTCACGACCACTTCCATTAGCTGAAACTGAAATGGATTTTTCCTGATCAGGTCATCATCCACCGACAACTGAAATGCCGGACGAAGAACGCCTCGGATCGAATGGATGGAACTATAGCTTTTCTTTTCTACCTGCTGAAGATGTATCAGCCAACATTTTGCATCCGAAATCCGAACCGTATCAATCCTTCCTTTTCCAAATGGATCTTTCTTCAATAAATTGATAACTGTTCCGTATCCTGCAACTGTAGTAGGTCTGACACCGGTTTTTGTTGATGTATATTTTTCAACCTGTTCCAGCACCGTCATATTTCCGCCATTTGTTGCAATCTGCTCAAAATGATCCGCCTGGATTTTCTTCTCCATCTCCCGAAGCGACAAAGTACGGCGCTTTCCTTTCGGAGTTGCATCGTTATGGTCTAAGCGCCAGCTATATACGCAGCGCTCCTTTCCCATCTCATCGACATACTTAAATCGATATCTGCCATCAGATAACTGTATTTCTCCATTGTGTAATATACGTCCTCTATGATCTCTCCTTTTTTCACTCATAATCTTTTAGTCTCCTTCATCAAATGTTCATTTAACTTGGAAGACCGTCTCGGTTTATTCATTATACCACAAGACCTTCCTTCGCTAAGATAAAATGAACATTATTTTCATTACTATTTTTTCTATTCTGTCACTTAAACTGTGCTGGCTGTATCCAGATAATCTTCAAATAATTTTCTTTTGAATCGGATGTGCGAACCAACTTCCAAAATAAAATCTGCTCCTTCATTTTCACCTGCAATCTGTCTTAATCTCTTTTCTCCGATTCCGTAATATTCAGCTGCTTCGGAAACATTTAAAGAATATTTCTTCCAAACAGGTATTGTTTTTTCTGTATAATTCATTCGCATTCCTCCTCCCCTCTGTTTGTATTCAACAGCGTTTTCGCTTTCTCCATTTTCATACTTGCAATCGCTTCTCGTTTGCTTGTGCCTCCAACATACACGGGTGTACACATTTCTAAAATACGGTCATAGATACGTCTTTTATCTAACATGGTCTCGCTTTTTATTTCTTTCAGCGGAAGATGGGTCGTGATGATCAAAGGTCGTCCCGAACGGATCCTGCGGTCTATGACGCTAAAAATAATTCCTAACGCATATTCTGAATTTCGTTCCACTCCAAGATCATCAATAATCAAAAGCTGATACGAAGCCAATGCATTGATATATTCCGTTTTGTCTGCCAGTGGAAATATATCATCGATAATGGTATTGAAGTTGGTCATCTTTACCGTTACTTCTCGTTTAAGAAGATCGTTGGCTATGCACCCGGCAGCATAACTTTTCCCGGTACCAACCGGTCCCCAGAACAAACAGCCTATATGATTTCTTTTCATTTTCTCCCAGTTATCAACATAATTTTTTGCCTTATGCATTACCGCATCTGACATATCTGCGTTCTCAAATGTCCACTCTTCCATTCTGCTCTCGTCAAAACAGATGCTCGTATTTCTGCTGACTAATTCCCGGTGCTCTTTGTCTTTAAAATATTTTTGTTCTTCTTCATACGCTTTTCTGTCACAAGCACATTGCCTGGAATGTTTCTTCATCCCCATAAAGTCACCCTCAGGAAAAAATGCTTCTTTCGCTTCCCCACAGACTTTGCAATATTGCAAACCACCACTGCCTACACATACGGTATCTTCTTCTCTCATCACAAACTCTCTCCTTCCCCATAGCAATAATTTACTTCATGATATTTATTACTTTTATATTTCTCAGTTACTTTACTAGGTGCCACATTTCCGACTCCTGTACAGCCATTTTTACGACCAGATGAAGGTTGCTTTTCCGACTCTGTTGTAACCATCTTTTCAACCGCCTTATCGTCAACCGGCTGTAAACCTATCTCATCAGATGGAATTTTTACATATAAATGATTGGGTTTTGAAAATCCACCGGATCTACGAACCAATAATCCCTCATCATCTAATTCCTTCAATGCTGTTTTTACAGAAGATTTGCATTTGTCGATTTGAACAGACAATTCATCTATCGGAAAAATCAGATAAACATTTCCATACTTATCTATCCAGCTATTCTTTCTCGATATCCGCGCCCGGTCATACAAAACCATATAAAGAAATTTTGCAGTTTGAGAAATTCGCAACTTTAGCAAAAATTTCGGAAACTGGAAGTACTGAAGCATCTGCTCTGACTCCTTCATGTATTCATATTTCATTCTTTTCTCGCCTCGTTTCTGTTTCTAACTGTTGTAAAAATCATTTTTATGCCGGCTCAAAAAATGTC
>NZ_JAMOYX010000051.1:0-18971 GCF_023669465.1 Dorea sp. MB18-49 | reverse complement strand
CACAAGAAAACCGCAGAGCTTTCTGGCGTTCCATCATTCAGGAAATCCATATAAATGAAGACAGTACCATAACCTCCGTCGATTTTCTGTGATGCGTCTTGTACTAACTATACTGTTCCATTTGGAGCCGACAAAACTATGACGGCCGTCCTCTCCGGAACTGCCGACATCGGCTTTATGGGTTCGGAAGCTTCTATCTACACATATAACGAGGGGGCGAATGATTATGTTGTAAACTTTGCCCAGCTCACCCAGCGCGCCGGTAACTTCCTGGTTGCCAGGGAAGATATTAAGGATTTCAAATGGGAAGATCTGAAAGGCAAGAAGGTCATCGGCGGTAGAAAAGGCGGCATGCCTGAAATGGTATTTGAGTATATCTTAAACCAGAACCATATCGATCCGGCTACAGATCTCACCATCGACCAGAATATTGATTTCGGTTCTACTGCGGCGGCCTTCGCAGAAGACAAATCCGATTACGACTTCACCGTAGAATTCGAACCTGGTGCAACCAATCTTGAAAAACAGGGTAAGGGATACGTTGTCGCCTCTCTTGGAACGGACAGCGGCTATGTTCCGTACACTGCTTTCTCTGCAAAGAAGAGTTACATCAACAAACATCCGGAAGTCGTCCAGGGATTCACCAATGCACTGCAAAAAGGTATGGACTACGTGGCATCCCACACACCGGAAGACATTGCCCAGGCAATCGCTCCTCAGTTCAAAGAGACCACACTGGATACGATCACAACCATCATTTCCCGCTATTATGAGCAGGATACATGGAAAAAAGATCTGATCTTCCGGCAGGAAAGCTTTGATCTTCTTCAGGATATCTTAGAAGAAGCAGGCGAGCTTAAGGAACGCGCACCTTACAAGGATCTCGTAAATACTACTTATGCAGAAAAGGCAGCAAAAACAAGCAACGATACCCAGAAAACCAATTAACTCTATACTCCGATATCTACAAAACCGGCAACTTCTCTTGCTTACTATGGTATAAAAAATAATGCTGCAAACTTTTCTTCGTTCTGCAGCATTATTTTTAAATTATCATATATTCGTAAGAACCTGCTATCAGCAGTTTTCTTTTTCTTCCTATATTCGCCTATGCCAGCTCCGCATCCAGGTGCTCTTTCACATAACCGCTGACTTTATCTCTCGGAATCTCCATCACCACTGCCAGTTCTCCATACAGGAACTTCTCGGCGCTGGACATATATCTCTCATCAACGTTGATCGTCTTTTTTCCCGCCAGTAATCTCTTCTTATTTCTTCCATATGAAGTCTTGATCAGTGAGATCCACTCCCGGCACTGATTGTGTAACAATGCGTTCTTGTACATTCCTTCCCGCTGTTTTTCATTTGTCACACCAATGGTATCGATCTTTGGCATCTCTTTGATCAGATTCTCCGCCTCTTCTTTTGTGATCAGTTTTCTGATCTGATCCCGCTTATTATCGACTGGTGTGTATACCGTTCCACCTGCATCATATACCGGTTTTAACGTATAATACTCTTTGTCCGAACTGCCCATGTCAATCTTGCCAATATTTACTACTTCGCAGACGCCCTCCTTATAATGCGCCACATAATCTCCTATTTTGAACATTTCTGCCTCCTGTTCTAACACTTCTCTCATGGTAACCTGCAGATGTATGACAACGCTAAAAGAGCGCACAATCCGAAGTTATATCGAACTGCACGCCATCTTTTCTGGTATCGTATTATGAAATTTGTAAACGCGCTGACATAAACTCTTGATATACCTATTATATCACAACCATTTCACGGATGTAAGATTTTTTTAAGAATTTCTCTCAAAATCAACCCTGCACCGCACAAAGCCACCAATATTTTCCTTTCTATCAGTATCAGCCAACGTGGAATTTTTTATGCATTTCTTCTTTAAATTCTTTTCGTTTGAATAAAATTAATCCGATCAACAGCAGAAAACTGCACCCGATACAGATAACCGATGGAGTCCTGTAATGGATTACTCCTGTCACTAAAAGAATCAATGGAAGAATCATCGAATAGACAGCGGCCATCACATAATAGATCATATATTCTCTCGGTGACAGGGAACGTATTCTTGATATGATCAACATTACAACCTGGATCAGCAGGCAGATATCCGGAATTCCGATATTCACAGACCAGCCTCTCCATCCGGTTCCGAGATCCCACAATACACAGATTCCTGACATGATCAGAAGCTGCCATGCCGCATTCTTCAGCAGATTGAACCGTTTCACATAACCGACTGCCATCGTAAGCCACATCGTCGCACACCCGGCTGCCACGAACACCGACCAGTGCACACCGGGCGATATAATGATATCCGTCATCATACTGATCACGATCGCTGCAATACAGCAAAATGTAAAGATCTGTAATACTTTCTTTCCTTCATAATTTGGTCTTGCATCCTCCGGGAAATCCGGTTCTGCCACTTTGACCGAAGCCCCCAGTTCTTTCAATATCCGGTAGAAATTCCGCTGGATATTCGTGCTGTCGTATCTCGATGTAAAGCCAAGTGATAACGTATCTTGAAAAGAACAGATACATAATTCTGTCCGGTTCGTACTTGTATACACGCCAAACTTTTCAATATATTGCGCATAATCTTCCGGCATCTTTACCACACTCATGTTCGAAAGCACGGCGGTTACTTCCTGCTCCGCCATCTTGGCACCCGCACGGATACAGCGGTTTTTCAGTTCCAGCGGTGCCCATTTTAAGATCTTATGCTTTTCTATTGCAATCAGTTCATTCATCCGTCCTGCCATATGCTCTTTGGACAAATTCTCCTGAAAATATAACTTTACTGCCTCCAGTACATCTTCAAAAGAATCTTTTCCCCCTCCGAACTGATACCCCGGCTCTATATAACCGAAGAAATTCAGCATCGAATCCGATGGAAAAATCTTTCTTAAATTCACCGGAACCATCAGGATAACCGGCTTCTTCTCCTGCATCCGGCTCATTTCTTCATGGATTGCACAGATAAATGCAGCCGTCAGGAGCACCGACATGGAGACTTTCTTTTCTCTGGCAATCCCCAGCAGTTCTTTTACCGACATGGAAGCTTCATTGATCTGCAGCTCTTCATATCCTTTTCCACCCTTTTTGATCTGAACCGCCCTGATCTTTTTCTTTTTCTTTCTTGGAAAATCCGGATCATAATATCGGCTGAAACTGTCATCTTCCTGATCTTTTACCGTCAGATACTGGTTTGACAGCTCCACCGGTTCCAGATCTTCTTCGTGGATCAGATACAGATAATTCTTCACCAGTTCTCTTAGGAATTCTGTTGCACCGGTTCCATCTGTCAGCGCATGAAATACTTCAAAATTGATCCGTTTTTCATAATATGTCACTTCAAATAAAAGTGTCTTTTTATCCCGTACATACAGGCTGCTGCAAGGTTCTTTATATTCTTCCCTTACCACCGGTCTTAATTCACTTTTCTCCAGATAATGCCAGAAAAGCCCCTTTCTCATAACCGACAAAAATACGGGATACTTTTGTATCGTCTGATTCAGAGCTTCCTGTAATATCTCTTCTTTTACTTCTTCTTTCAGCTCACAATAGAACCGGAACACTCTGGTATCTTTCGGGCTGCTGGCTGCGGAAAATAACTTTGCCGCATTATCCAGACTTCTCCAGTAAGCACGTTTTTGCTCAAACACCGGCTTTCTCCTCCCCCTTTACTTTCCCGCTTTATTCTTCGTTTGCAGGACTAACCTTCCGGCTGTTTTCATCAGATGTATAGCCGCTCAGGAAACGGTTAATAATAGCAAAGCTCTCCTGTACATGGTAATATTTTACTCCCAGTGCAAAGAATCCGTGAAGTGCATCCTGTATTCTGTGCACCTCCACCTTATTGCCCGCTTCTTTTAACCTTCTTCCATACTCTTCCCCCTCATCTCTGAGAGGATCACATTCCGCCGTTAAGATCAGTGTATCCGGCTGGTTGCTGTAATCGGTCTCCATGAGAGGTGCAAGATATTTACTTTTCTTATCTTCTTCTGCCGATGCATAGAAATTAATATAATCCCGCATCTTTCCCGCAGTCAGAAGATATTCCGTCCCGTAACGTCTTACCGACAAATATGGGGACTCCTCACTGTAATCATTATTTACCGCAGGATAGATCAGTATCTGTCTCTTCGGCAGGAATTCTCCCTGATCTCTTGCCATCAGTGAAACAGCTGCTGCCAGATTCCCACCGGCACTGTCTCCGATCAGTGTAATCTTATCCGGATCTGTATTCAAGATAAACTGGTTCGTGTACATAGCCTTTGCCGCCATATAACAATCGTAAAAACCAATGGGAAATGGATACTCCGGCGCCAGCCGGTACTCTACCGATACAACGATATGATCTGTTGCCGAAGCAAGACGGGCACAGATTCTTTCATAATTATCAATACTTTCCGTTACCCATCCTCCCCCGTGAAAGAACAGAAATACCGGCAGATCATCCTCCATCTTTTCCCCTGGAAGGAATATCCTTACAGGGATCTGATGATTGCCGTTATAAATCTTATAGTCAATCGTCTTATGAAATATCTTCATCGGATCAATTGCTTTTAAATTCGCCAGGTGTCTTGAAGCCTCCACTTCAATGCCGTCGAAGGACAGCGCTTTTAATACCCGCCTCATTGATTTGTTGATCGCCATTATCTGATATATCCTTCCTCATATGCTTTTGCTTTATTAAATGCATATAACTCTGCAAAAGTTGCCTGCTTGTATGGAGAAGCGTAGAAAATCCCCACCATTCCACATGTGATAACCGTAAGAATATCCCATCCAAGGAATGACAGATCCAGAATAAACGTCTCCATCTTCTGTCCGTCCATCATACGCTTACTGATCTGGAATGCTTCTTTTCTGTCCATTCCCGGATTCTCTGCAAGAATGTAAGGAATCATTAGGTATTCATAATGCTTCACGATTCCTGGAATCACCAGCAGTAATGTCCATAAGGATGTAAAAAGTTCTCTTAAGAACATGGTCAGTACAATATTCACATAATGTCCGGAACGGAATGCATCAAACATCGTTCCAACCGTTGGATTCTCTGTCTTATTCAATACGAAGAAACGTTTTCCACCTACTTCCAGAAGATTTCCCACGAATATCTTCAGTGCCCATATTACAATCGTTAATATAATCGCAGCCATTGCAATTGCCAGCCCTGCAAATGGGAATCCCCATCCGTAATGATATGAGAATGAAAACCCGTCATTCCCATACAGACTGTTCTGTGAAGCACCACTTCCGGTTCTTCCTCCGCTTATGCTGCTAAGTCCCGTGATGATTCCCATGATCACTGCTACAGCCACACATGCCCAGTAATTCTTCTTAAATGCAATCTTACCATTTGTTTTCAGTCTTTCTCTTGTCCAGTTCATATACTTTTTCTCCTTGTTTATCCCTGTTGCTTTGCATCTTGAATCTTTTCATTTAAATCATTCAGATATACCCATCGGTCCATCTTCTCATCCAGTGCATTCTCAGTCTCTTCTTTTTTCTCCATAAGTTCCCGCAATTTCACCGAATTAGTCGCATTGGCTGCAATCTGTGCATCCAGTGTCTCAATCTTTTCTTCCAGTTTTGCAATGTCATCATCGATCGACTCGAACTCCCTCTGCTCTTTGAATGTGAATTTCAGCTTTGGTTCCCGCTGTTTCCAGGTGTCTTTCGAAGAGCTTTCTGCCTTCTTCGGCTGTTCCTCTGTCCCGGCAGCATGTCCTTTCAATGACATCTCTGTATCCAGACCTTCCAGTTCTTTGCGGATCAGATAATCCGAATAACCACCCTCGAACTGTCGTACTTTTCCGTCTCCTTCAAATGAGAAGATACGGTTCACAATACGATCCAGGAAATAACGGTCATGTGATACCGTGATGATAATTCCGTCAAAGTGATCCAGATAATCTTCCAGGATCGTCAGCGTCTGGATATCCAGATCGTTGGTCGGCTCATCCAGGATCAGTACATTCGGTGCACTCATCAAAACACGCATCAGGTACAGTCTTCTCTTTTCTCCCCCGGAAAGCTTCTCAATCTTTGACCACTGCATGGCTCCGTCAAATAAGAAGCGCTCCAGCATCTGGGATGCCGTGATCTTTCCGTCTGATGTCGTAACATATTCTCCCACTTCTTTGACATAATCAATCACTTTCATGGATGCATCCATATATTCATTCTCCTGAGAGAAATATCCGATCCGGATCGTCTGCCCAATCTCGATCGTGCCATTATCCGGTTTTACAATCCCATTAATAATCTTAAGAAGTGTCGTCTTTCCACAGCCATTCGGTCCGATGATTCCGATTCTGTCATTTTTTAGGAAAATGTAACTGTAGTCATCGATCAGCTTTCTTGCTCCATAAGATTTACTGATGTTCTGAAGCTCGATCGTCTTATTTCCCATACGGGACGCTACGGAATCCAGTACCACTTTCTTTTCTTCCTGAATGTCCTTGATCTCCTGCATTGCCTTGATGCGGTCAATGTGTGCTTTCTGCTTCGTACTTCTGGCTCTTGCACCTCTTCCCAGCCATTCGAGTTCTGTACGCAGAAGACTCTTTCTCTTTCTTTCTGTCGCCAGTGCCATATCCTGACGTTCTGCTTTTAACTTGACAAACTCCGAATAATTTCCAGGGTAGCTGTATAATTTCCCCTGATCTACTTCCACGATCCTGGTTGCCACACGATCCAGAAAATAACGGTCATGGGTAACCATCAGGATTGCCCCGCGAAATCCGATCAGATATTCCTCCAGCCACTCAGACATCGCATTATCCAGGTGGTTGGTCGGTTCATCCAGTACCAGGATATCTGCCGGTGTAAGCAATGCATTGACCAGTGCAATTCTCTTCTTCTGACCGCCGGACATATGCTCTACTTTCTCGTCATAGTCATAGAAGCCAAGCTTGTTCAGCATGGATCTGGCATCTGCTTCAATTGTCCACTGATTCAGCTCATTCACATTGTCTGCGATTGCCGCACGCAACACCGTTGTTCCCTCTTCAAATTCCGGTGTCTGCGGCAGATAACAGATCTTGACCTGATTTCCTATACTGATCTTACCTTCATCGTATGGTTCTATCCCGGCTGCCACTTTTAAAAGCGTAGATTTTCCCATTCCGTTAATTCCGATCACACCGATCTTTTCATTCTCATTGATGCTGAATGCAACATCATTCAGAAGGACACGGTCAGTATAAGCCTTCGTAATATGCTCCATCGTAAGTAAATTCATACTTTAGTTCTCCTTCATAAGCCTTTCGGATCTTCCCATCGGCAGTCCCTGTAAAATGCCTGACAGGCCAGAAAAGAGACCGGAAACTCCGATCTCTTTTCGTTCTCCTCTTTCTATTATATTTTACAGAAAGACATATTTCAATATGAATAATACCGTAAGTACATACATTAATGCGCTGATCTTCTTTTCTTTTGCTTTTCCAGTCATCAGATTCAGGATCACATAAGAGATAACTCCCATAGAGATACCTTCTGAAATGCTGTAGAAGAATGGCATAGCCAGAATACAGATGTAGCATGGCAGTGCCTCTGAAAAATCATCAAAATCAATGTGTGTCACATTTGTCAGCATGTAGAATCCAACCACGATCAGGGCCGGTGCTGTTGCAAATGAAGGAATTGCAAGGAAGATTGGTGACAGGAACAGTGACAGGCCGAATAAAATAGCTGTCGTTGCAGAAGTCAGTCCCGTTCTTCCTCCTTCGGATACACCGGATGCACTCTCTACAAATGTCGTAGTCGTTGTTGTTCCAAGCACTGCTCCAACGGTTGTTGCAACCGCATCTGCCATCAGCGCACCTTTGATATTCGGAAGACGTCCCTCCTCATCTAACATACCTGCCTTTGTAGACACACCGATCAGTGTTCCGATCGTATCAAACATATCTACAAATAAGAATGCAAAGATGACAACGATAAAGTTCAAAGAGAATATTCCGCTGAAGTCAAGCTTTCCAAATACCGGCATGATGCTTGGAATTGTGAATCCCTTGCTGAAATCCGGAAGCAGGCTGTAGAATCCAATTTCTGGATTCGCTACATAGATACCCGCCATCTGACAGATGATTCCAAGAATCCATGTAATCAGGATTCCCCATAAGATATTTCCCTTTACATTCTTTATTACCAGAATTCCTGTAATTCCCACACCGATCAGTGCAAGAATGACCGTGATTCCTACGTTACTCATAGAAGCTTCCACACCTTTGGCACTGTTATATCCATCAATGGAGAATAACTGCAGAAGTGTAGAACCTCCTACTACGATATTCGCATTCTGAAGTCCGATAAATGCAATGAATAATCCGATACCGACACTTACTGCCGACTTCAGATTCTTCGGAATTGCATTGAAGATTGCCTCACGGATATTCGTAAGTGAAAGTACGATGAAAACGATACCTTCTACAAATACTGCCGTTAATGCAACTTCCCACTTATAACCCATTCCAAGAACAACAGTATAGGCAAAGTATGCATTCAGTCCCATTCCAGGTGCCAGTGCGAACGGGTAATTGGCGAAGAACGCCATCAAGAATGTACCGATCATTGCAGCCAGCGCTGTCGATGTAAAGATTGCACCGGAATCCATCCCTGTTGCAGACAGGATACTCGGATTGACTGCAAGTATGTACGCCATAGTCATGAACGTAGTGATACCTGCCATAACCTCTGTTTTGGCATCGGTTCCGTTCTCACGGAGCTTAAATAATTTTTCCAACATGTTTCTCTTTTCCTCCTTATACTCTCAAAAAATAAGATAACAACAACAAAATTACTGTATCTCTCTTATTTTTTTTCTTAAAGCAAGTACCTGATTTGGTGCTACGGATAACTCATCGATTCCCATCTGCAGGAATTGTTCTGTCATGTCCAGATCTGCTGCCAGATCACCACATATGCTGATTGTTTTTCCCTCCAGATGTACATTATTCGCAATAATACGTATCATTTTAAGCAATGCCGGATGATGCGGATTATAAAAATGATCCAGTTTAGAATTTGTTCTGTCCATTCCCAGTGTAAGCTGCGTCAGATCATTCGTTCCTATACTGAAAAAATCAGCCTCCCGTGCCAGTTCACCGCTTATCATAACCGCTGCCGGTGTTTCAATCATAACTCCGATCTGTATTTCTTCATTAAACGGAATCTTCTCATCTTTTAACTCTTTTTTTATCTTTTCCAGAAGCAGTTTTGCCTGCTGTACTTCTTTTACATCTGTAACCATCGGGAACATAATAGACATCTTTCCATAAGCAGATGCACGTAAAATTGCACGTAACTGCGTCTTGAATATCTCGTCTTTATCCAGTGACACACGGATTCCCCTGTATCCTATCTCAGGATTATTCTCTTCTCCCAGATCCAGACACTCTGCTGTCTTTTCACCGCCCAGATCTGCTGTACGGATCACAACCTTTTTCATTCCCATCGCTTCTGCTGCCAGACGATATACCTGAAACTGCTGTTCTTCTGTCGGAAGTTTCGGACCATTTTCCATATAAATAAATTCACTTCTGAATAATCCGATTCCACCCGCATCACTGCGCAGAACGCTTTCAATGTCTTCTCTGCTTCCGATATTCGCGCACACATCAATTTTTTGTCCGCTCTGCGTAATATTTTCTTTTCCCTTCAGACGTTCCAGACTCTGTACCTGCGTATGATTCTCATCTTGTCTCTGTTTCATCTTTGAAATCGTTGTATAATCAGGTTCGATATATACTTTTCCCTCAAAACCATCGATAATAATGGTCTTGCCTTCGTATTCTTTCTTTAAAGACTCTCCCAGTCCGATCACAGATGGAATTCCTTTTGTTCTTGCAAGCACTGCCGTATGAGAATTAATTGTTCCGTATCTGGTAACAAACCCAAGAATCTTGCTCTTATCAAGCTTTACTGCCTCACTTGGATATAATTCACCGGCTGCCAGTATAAACGGTTCATCTGTCAGCATCTTATCTTTCCATGCCCTTGCAAGAATCCGAAGTACCCTTGTCGACACATCTTTAATATCTGCTTCGTGTCCCTGTACATAACTTTTATTACTTTTTGCCGCACTTGCCAGTACATTTTCCACCGCATTTTTTACAGCATACTCTGCATTCAACTTATGCTCTACGATAATATTTGTAATCTGCCTGATGATTTCCTGATCTTCAAGGATCATCTGCTGCATCTCAAATATAGCTGCATTCGCTTCACCTACTTCCTTAGAAGCCGAATCATACAGATCCCTCAGTTCCTGCAACGCTTTCTGCCTTGCTTTCTGAAAACGCATAACCTCTTTTTCTACATCTTTTACATAGATTCTGCGAATCTCTTTTGTATCCCGCTTATAAAAGGAAAGTTTTCCGATTGCAATTCCTTCTGATATTTTTTTTCCAGTCAATGTAATCATAGTTTTCCAACCCTTTTAAACCTTTATTAGTATGAACAATAATACTTTACACGTTTGCCGTTCATTCGTCAAGTAGATTACTTTTTATAACAAAAACTTACTAAATTTCTGATTATCTTTTCATAAGTTGGTAAATGCCGATATATCCCGTATTTTAGGGCTTTATCGGTATTTTCTTTTTGGAAGATACCTTGCATAAGCTGGCATTTACCAGCATGAAAATGCAACCAAAAGTAGTAAATGAGTAGTAAATATAAGCTCCGATATTAACAAGCCAGTCTTTCCAGTTCTGCTTTTGCAGATTGAAATGTACCGTGTGCATAATAGCCAAGTGTCATGGTTATGTTAGCGTGTCCCATAAGATATTGCAGGGTGTTTGGGTTCATTCCTCTGTTTGCCATATTCGTACAGTAAGTATGTCGGAATGAATGTGGTGTGATGTTCGGTAACTTGTCCGTGTGATACTTGTTATACTTCTTAATTAGTCCTCGCACCATGCCCTCATAGTTTCCTGCAACTTTAGGTAAGCCCTCACGGTTCAAGAATAGGAAATTGCTATAACCACCTACAATCAACGGTTGTGCCTTTCCTCTGTTCTTTAGTATTCTTTGGATTGCTTGATAAGCCCGTTCTGTCAATGGAAGTTCTCGTTTTCCGTTTTTGGTCTTTGGCGTTTCAATATAGTAGCCGATTTCGCTGTCTTTCAATAACTGGTGGTCTATATTGAGTATTCTGTTCTGCATATCAATATGCGTCGTTAGTCCGCAAAATTCAGAAATACGAAGTCCCGTTTCCAGCAGAAGCACAACCTCATCATAATACTTGCTGTAAATCTTATCCTTTTCCATAAAGGCAAGCAGGCGTTCTTCCTGCTCTGGTGTAAGGATAACTTTCTGCTCCGTATCATCTTCCAGAACATCACTTAGCTTAAATTCAAACGGGTTCTTTCTGATACAGTCGTCTTGTATCGCCATGTAAAATGACGCTTTCAAGGAACGCTTGTAGTTATCAATCGTTTTATAGGCGTATCCTTTTTCGCTCATTCTGATAGCCCATTCTTTAGCGTCCGACTGCTTAACAGTATCAATCGCCCTCATACCCAATGGGTCATTTTTCAGAGCGTTCATAAGATACTGTCGTCCTTTTTCAGTAGCCCTCTTGATGTTCTTTCTTTGGCTGTTCTTCTTGTCGTAGAGCTGGCAGACTGTCATTTTACCGCCTGCTGTATCGATACCGTCGTTAAGGTCTTTTTTAATCTGTGTTTCTTTTTCCCTCAACGATATATCATCACGCTTTCCAGCAGGTGTCTTGTCTGTCGGTACAAGTTTCCAAGAATAGATAAATTGTGGCTTTCCGTATATATCGGTATATTTATAAACGTATCTTCCGTCTTTTCGCTGGCTCTCTCCATTACGCAAATTGCGATTTTTACTGTCTTTTCGTTTTACATTAGACATAGTGTAAAGCTCCTTTCCGTCATGGAACGAGCCGTGATACGCTATATTTATTATACCATATCTACGGCTCAATGACATTAGATTTCGTCCAATGTATCTATGATTTTTTCAAATTGTTTTCGCTTAATCTGAATACGGTTGCCGTTCACGATAACCCAGCCAGCGTCAAGATTTTCTTCGGCTAATTTACGCAATTTCTTTTCGCCAATGCGGAAGTATTTGGACGCTTCTTCAACCGTCAGCGTATATTTTTCCCAAATAGGCACATCAGTATTGTTCATAATCTATGCACCCCCCTTTACTGTGTGTCGTTTTTTACAAGCAGGCAGACGGCTTTGGAAAGCTCCATTAGTATCTCAACTATTCCCATTCTTGTGGGCAGAACCGCACCATGCGGACGTATCATTATTCTGTGAGGATAGGTCGTGGCAAAACAACTTTTCCAACAGTCGCTCTCGGATCACTGCGTGGGTCGCTCGCTTTCTTTTGAAAAGGTCGTGGCGTACAGTCCCCGTGGCTCGCCATCTCACAAACGTATCTGTCTGCTTTATTCAGTTGTCAAAGAGCTGTGGTGAAAGCGTGTTGCTTTCATATAAAAGCAGGTGGCAGAGCAGGAAAGAGGGGGATATTAAATCATGCTCCGCTAAAAACTGCTTATTCTTCTGGTTCTAAGTCCATATCTTCAATATCAAAACCTAAAATCATTTTGATAAGTGCTTCTCTGATACGTCCTTTTAATTCCATATCTACAACGATATAAACATTGCCGTATTCATCATAAAGTGAACGCAAACAGCACTTTGATATGTAAGGGTCATAAAATGCCAGTAATTTTTCAATCGCTTTTTCGTTTCCGTCCATAGCTGATGAAATCAAGTAATAAGACGGTTTCTTAAATAACTGTTTCATTTTCTAATGTTCCTCCTTGAGTATTTTTTTCATAGTTTCCAAAGCGTGATGTCGGTTTCTAAATACACCGCTTTGCGTGATTTTCTGCAAGTTGGCAATTTCACTTTCTGTCATTTCCAAGAAGTAATACATCAACAGAGTATTGCGTTTTCTTTCTGGAAGTTTCTTCAAGGCTTCTGCCAATTCATCATCAAGGACACGAATATCAATGCCACATACTGAAAAGATTGTATAATCTGTTTCGTAGTCGTCCCAAACAGCCATTTTATCAACAAGGACATCTGGCAATTCGCTGAAAGATATTTCTTTATTCTTACGACGGTTTAATTCCTTGTAATAATCTTTCACGACACTACGGACAACTTTCTTTAAACAACTTTCAAAACGACATTGAACTGTTTTCTGGAAGTCAGACGGTTTCATCAATCTCACCTCCTTTCCTTTATGATTTGAAAAGTGTTTATCCCTCTTTCCGCACCATATAAGGACAGCTAGGTGTGATTTAATGACCTCTTTTGAAAAATTTTTTAAATTTTTTCGGGTATGAAAAAAGCCCGCACAAAACATATAGTCTGTACGAGCCTTTAAAGCTAAAACATATTCAATTTTTAATAGTGTGCTATTAGGTGGGATTTGATTGCAAATAATTGTACTTAAAGCTTTCCATAACGCAAGCCCCCTTAAAGCACCGTATCAATGTTGGCATGGTTTTTCAAATTACTCTGAAAAATTATGAACTGTTCCTTTTGGAAATATAATTGTCAGTCTTGTATATTCTTTTTCCGTAGAAGCAATATCCAATTTCAATCCCAACCTATCGCATAATTTTTTAGATAGATACAGTCCCATACCTGTTGCATTTGCCTTGTTTCTGTTAGAACCAGTAAAGCCTTTTTCAAATACACGGGATAAATCAGACGTTTTTATTCCACAGCCATTATCTTCAATTACAAGCAGTATATTTGTTCCGTTGTCTTGACTGTATATCGTCAGTTTGTTTTCCTGCTTGTCAAAATACTTAATCGCATTTTGCACGATTTGAGATAGAATGAATGTCAGCCATTTTTCATCAGTATATACAACATTCTCTATGTCATGGATATTGATAATTACTTTCCTTTCCATAAGTGAATGACGAAATTTCAGAATGACATTATGTATCACTTCGTCTAACTGCAACTGTTTTACAAAATAGTCCTTTTCCGTATTTTCACTCCTTGCATAGTAGAGCATTTGTTCCACCAACTGAAATATCTTGTCTGTTTCTTTTTTTAACGTGTAATTTTTCGTATTATCGAACGTCAAAGACAATGCTCCTATCGGTATTTTAATTTCATGGGCGAAACTTTCCACATATTCTTGATAATCCTGCTTTTCCTCTGTGATTTTACCGATTTCATCATTCATAGATTTGCAGGCTTTTTTTAGTGCGTAGTAATAGGCTTCATTTTGAAATTCTTTTGGCTTTGGTAAAACATCTGCAATATAGTAGGTTTCTTCCAGTCCGTCTACTAAATCAATAATATGTTGCGAAGCCTTACGTTTCTTCCGATACAAACACCATTGAAAAAGCCCTTGTATGCTGATGAACAGAATTACCAGCAATACAACAAATAGCGTATCTACACCGTAGAAAATCAAGAGAAATGCTACTAAGGCAAGAAAGAAAAGCTGAAACAATATCTCTGTTATTTTTTCTTCTAAGAATGTAAAAAAGCTCACAGTTTCCAACCCTTTCCTCGTATATTTTCCAATAAATGAACAATACCGATTTCTTTCATTTTCTTTTTTAGACGGGTCATATTAACCAGTAATACATTTTCGTCTAAATAATATTTGTCGTTCCACAGCTTTTCCAATAGTTCTTCCTTACTGATAACTTTATCTTCGTTCATAAAGAAGTAGTATAAAATACGAAATTCATTTCTTGTCAATTCAATGCTTTTCTCTTGATACTTCAAAATAGATAAATGTAAATCAAGGGTACAATCTTTTTTAACAAGCTCACGGAAATTATTCGGGTTTGATAACTGCAATGCACGCTTGATCTTCTCAAGAAGAATAAGCGTGTCATACGGCTTTGTGATGAAGTCAATCCCACCCACTTGAATACTTTTCAATTCGTCAGCATTTGTATCTCTGCTTGTTACAAAGATAATCGGTACTGGCATGACTTGTTTTATTTTCCTGCATACTTCATAGCCATTCTCATACGGCAGGTTAATATCAAGCAGAACCAGTTCTATGGAATATTGCTTTAATTCATCTGTCAGGTTTCCAAAGTCAATCAATAAAACTGTTTCATATCCTTGTGTGTTCAATAATTTAGAAAGCTCCAAACGAGTGATTTCATCATCTTCGATAATTGCTATTCTCATTTCAACACCCCCTTGATTTACCATTATAATAATTTCACAGCAGGAGAGCTAGAAAAATCTAACTCTCCTCATTGATATTTCGTTTGAAACCGATATACGTTGCTATCCAGTAAATACTATAAATTAGGAAGAAGATAATTAAATTCAAGCCAAAGTACATTAGATAAAGGTGTTTATCTCCCAAAATTTGTTGATACACATTATTCAATGACGACATCATCACAAAAGAACATAATATTGCTGATATTGCAGGGACACAAAATAATATCAATAATTGTTTTCTGATTGTCTTAAATAGCGACTTATCATTTATTCCTAATCTTCGCAAGGTCAAGTAGCGATATTTGTATTTAGTAGAGTCGCTCAATGATTGAACTGCCAAAATTGTTCCTACTGCGGAAATCAAAATAAATGCAATGTACATAAACAGACTGGCTACTATTGCAACCATTGCTTTTTGTTGTTCTATTTCTGCACCTCTTACGTTTACTCTATACGACTCATCATTTATTTCTCCATTTTCATCAACCTTTACTAATTGATGTTGCATATCTTCTTTTATCTTATTTTCTAATTCTGCGTCTGTATCTTCTTTTGTATCTATAATCAAATGATTTTCTGATACTTCAAGTCCTTGAACATATTTATCTGGAAGTACAACAACAAATCTGCCAGTATTAGTTATAGAGTTCCAATAAGACTTAGTGTCATATCCTTTTAATTTCAAATTTTTATTTGCTACTGTTATGGTTTCAATATCTTTGTTATCTTCAACCTTATATGCAAACTTGCTATTTGTAACTATATAGTATTCGTTATCATTTAAAGAAAGCAACGGCATCTTTCTTAATTCCAGTAACCTATTATAATCACTTAACTTCAAGACTGGGTCAAAATCATAATATTCTGATTGGAAGAAATTTTGTACCTGATGATTCGGCTCTTTATAAATGTTGTACTCAATGGTATTAACAATCGTATATTCTTCTTCAATTACTCGAATATATTCATCAAATACCTGCTTATCATCAAAGAGTTGTACATCATATGGTGCATTTAAATTCACGCTGATATCATACGAAGCTTTGTTGATACTAGAATAATTCAGAGCCAGCAGTGAAGTTAAAATCAACATAGACAATGTACCAAATGTGAAGCTCATTGTTCTTGCTTTAGAAGCAAATGTTCTTGCTACAAACAGATTATCATTTTGATATTTCATTTTTTTATTCTTTAACAAAACAGTCAAGAACATATCTGCACAAGTTGTAGATATACCATAAATGCTGATAATCAACATGATTACGCTTACCATCAAATAAGTAAGTGTTTCTTGCTTATTAAAATTATCCATAGTACAACGTGAATTCCAGAGAAAAAGAGAAATCGCACCAAGAATAATACTTAAAACAAAAATGACATTTCTTTTTTTACTGTCACGGAACATTTTCTTTTCATTTTGTTTGTCAAAATAAAGAAAATCACGTATCGTCATTTTACTTATTCTTCTTAATAGATTAAGCAAAACCAAAACATAAATAGTTAAAAAATAAATTATCAATAGTCCAATAGAAACGAAATTCAAAGAAATAAAGAGAGTTTTTGGAATACCCAGTAAGTTTACAATTACTAACGACACAAACTGGCTGAATAAAAAGCCAATAGGAATAGCTAATACAAATGCTAAAATTCCCAACAGTATATTTTCAATTACAACTAAGTGGGCAATTTCTTTTTTCTTAATGCCAAGAAGCATATATGTTCCTAATTCTTTACTTCTTTTTTCAAACATAAATTTCGTTGTATAGTTGATCAAAAAGCATATCACAAAAATAATAAGAATATTTACAGCGAACAATGAATTCTTAAATGCATCCATACTGGAACATAACTTTACAATTTCATCAGAATTTGCCACCAAATTAAAAGCAAATATAAGAGAAAAGGATGCAGTAACGGTTATCAGATAAATCAAATAATCTTTAATATTTCTTTTTGTATTTCTATACGCTAACTTACCTAACATTTCCCACTTCACCTCCGAGCAAGGTTAATATATCCAGTATTTCATTGAAGAAATCTTTTCTGCTTTTTTCCCCTCTGAAAATTTCATTGAATATTTTACCGTCTTTCAAGAACAAAATACGTTCACAGAAAGACGCACTAAACGGGTCATGTGTTACCATTAAAATAGTAGCCTGCATTTTCTTGTTGATTTCAGACATTGTTTCCAGTAATAATCTGGAAGCTTTTGAGTCCAAAGCTCCCGTCGGTTCATCAGCTAAAATCAGTTTCGGTTCATTGATTAAGGCTCTAGCACAAGCACAACGCTGTTTTTGTCCGCCAGAAACTTCATAAGGAAATTTCGATAAAATATCACGAATACCCAATTTATCGGCGATAGCATGAACTCTTTTCTCAATATCAGTAGGGTTCTGTTTGTTGATAACCAATGATAAAGAAATGTTTTCTCCAATCGTTAAAGTATCTAAAAGGTTGAAATCTTGAAAAATGAACCCTAAATTTTCACGTCTGAAATCAGCAAAATCTTTATCCTTGATTTTGGTAATATCTTGATTATTGACTGTAATGTGTCCGCTGGTTACAGTATCAATCGTAGAGATACAGTTTAATAGGGTAGTCTTTCCAGAACCACTAGCTCCCATGATTGCGACAAATTCGCCCTTATCTACATACATAGAAATACCGTCTACTGCCTTTGTGATATTTCCAGAGTTACCCCCGTAGTATTTTTTTACTTGCTCTAAATTTAAAATGTGTTCCATTAAAAATCGCTCCTTTCTTCCTGCCACATTTATTTGTTTTGGAATACAATTAAATTATAGCAAGGGCAGTATTCAATTACACTTACAGTTTTGAAAGTAAACAGAGAGTAAAAGAGCCGTGATAATGCAGATCACAATTTTGTGAAGCATTTCCACGACCCTTTTATTATAATTTTGCCTTTGTCTTTTTCGTAATGATATAAATATATTCTTCTGGTGTAGGGCGTTTATTCCCAAAATACTTTTTGAAATTTGCCTGCACCTCTGGGTCGGTGCTATTCATAGCTTCATCAATCGTAGCTTCAATATCCGCCCGAACATCAGCCAATGATACACCGCCAGCTTTTGCACCAGCTTTCAATGCCTTTTTTATATCTCTTTTGTTCAGTCCTATCATATTCATACCTCAATTCTACTTTTTAAAGCTAATAAGTTTTCCATTGTATTTTACAATGATGAATATGATATAAAACACTCCTACAACAATCAAAATAAGACCTATGTAATAGCCTAATTCAGAATGAGAGATTAAATTGATAATCGGCATAACAAGAATACCAATACTAACCAGTAAAGTGCCTATTCCTATTTTTTTTGTAAACACCTTTTTATCTTTAGGGTCAAGTTGTGTATAATGATAACCATGTAATAAAGTAATATTCTCTTTTATACCTATTTGATAAGATGTAAAAAGTAAAAACAATCCTATAACTATTTCAACAATCAATTCCTCTAATTCCATAATCGTTCTCTCCTTTAATCAAAATAAAATAATTCTTCAAATTTTTTATCTAAAGCTATACAAAGCACTAATGCCAATTTTGCTGTTGGATTAAATTGTCCAGTTTCAATAGAACTAACTGTATTCCGAGAAACCCCGACTAGTTCAGCTAATTCTGTTTGTGATAATTTTTTTTCTTTTCGTACAGTTTTTAATCTGTTTCGCAAAATTAAATGTTCGTCCATTCTATAAACC
>NZ_JAMOYX010000050.1:0-18984 GCF_023669465.1 Dorea sp. MB18-49 | reverse complement strand
GCTATATAATTTGCTTACATCATTAAATATTATTTTATTTTTTGTTTTTTGTGTATTCATTATTATCGAACAGAGTGGAACGATAGATGAGGTAAAAAAATTATATTTTAAATTATCGCAAACAAATGAAGAGCTACAACAGGCAAATGAAAAATTACAGGAATATGCTGTAATGAAAGAAAAAATGGGAGAAACAAAGGAGCGCAACCGGTTGGCTAGAGAAATTCATGATACATTAGGGCATACGCTAACGGGTATATCAGCGGGGGTAGATGCTTGTATAGCGATGATCGATAGTTCTCCTGAGGTAACGAAAGGACAATTGGAGCTTATTTCAAAAGTTACAAGGGATGGAATAAAAGAAGTAAGAAGGTCAGTAAGTGAATTAAGACCCGATTCTCTGGAACGTTTAAACTTGGAACCGGCAATTCGTAAGATGGTAAATGAAACAAATTCAATAACAAATACAAAAATACATTTTGAATGTGATGTCGAAAAATTGAAATTTGATGAAGATGAAGAAAATGCGATATATCGTGTTGTTCAGGAAAGTATGACGAATTCTGTACGACATAGTCATGCAAAAAATGTTTATATTACTATAAAAAAGAAATATTCCGATATTTATATTTCAATCAAAGATGATGGAATTGGATGTACTGATATGAAGAAAGGATTTGGTACAAGACATATTGTTGAGCGGATAAAGTTATTAAATGGGACAGTAGAGTTTGATGGAAGTGATGGATTTACAACAAATGTTGTAATTCCTATAAGATGGGGTGAAGAATATGATTAAAGTACTGATTGCAGATGATCAGGAATTGATTAGGCAAAGTTTGTCAATTGTATTAAATACAAAGGAAGGAATAGAAGTAACAGATACGGTTGCAAATGGACAAGAAGTAATTGCAAGTGTACGAAAAAATAGACCGGATGTTATTTTAATGGATATTCGAATGCCTAAAATGGATGGCGTACAGTGTACGAAAATAATAAAAGATAATTATTCAGAAATAAAAATTATTATACTCACAACTTTCGATGATGATGAGTATGTATATAATGCATTAAAATGGGGAGCAAGTGGATATCTTTTAAAAGGAGTATCGATGGACGGATTGACTAATGCAATACGTACTGTATATAGTGGACAGGCAATGATAAATCCAGATATTGCTACAAAAGTTGTAAGATTGTTTTCACAGATGGCAAAGGCTGATTATGTAGTTGATGTAGATCAGAAGAGAACAGAAAATCTGACTAAAACAGAATGGAAAATTATTAATGAAGTTGGACGGGGAAGTTCGAATAAAGAAATAGCGGAAAATTTGAATCTTTCAGAAGGTACTGTACGGAATTATTTGAGTGGGATATTAAACAAATTAGAGTTCAGAGACAGAACGCAATTGGCAATTTGGGCAGTACAGAATAAAGTAGCAACAAAAATAACGGAGCAATAGTAAATGAAAAAGAAAAGTATATACGGATTAGTTGTTTGCTTTTTGAGCATAATATTAATAATACTTGCATGGAACTATAGACAAAAAAATAAACCAATTGTATTGGAATTTGGCATGTTTGCTGAGAGTAATTGGGATGTTAAGAATGCGAATGCATATGTAATAATAGATGATGCAATAAAAAAATTTGAAAAAGAACATCCAGGTGTTAAAGTTCATTATGAGACAGGGATTAGAAAGGAAGATTATTCAGAATGGTTAGATAGAAAAATATTAGAAGGAGAAACACCAGATGTATTTATGGTGTTGTCTGATGATTTTTATAAATATGTGTCATTAAATGTTATATCTGATTTAGATAATCAGATTGCTAATGATAGGAATTTTAAAAAGGAGTATTTTTTTGATACAGTATTAGATATTGGAAAATATCATGAAAGTCAGTATGCGTTACCATATGAGGTAGTACCGACTTTGATGTTCGTAAATAAAACATTGTTGGAACAAGAAGGAATAGAAGTCCCAAATGAAAATTGGACATGGAGTACAATGGAGCAAATTGTTGATCAGATTACAAAGGATAAAAACGGTGATGGTGTGATCGATCAATTTGGGACATATAATTATACTTGGAAAGAAGCTGTATATTCAAATGGTGCAGAGCTTTTTGATAAAGATGGGAAAAAAGCTTTTTTTTCGGGAACAAAAGTGAATGAAGCAGTTAAATTCGTGAAAAAGTTAAATGAAATGAATGGAGGCCGTGAAGTAACACAAAATGATTTTGATTCGGGAAATGTGGCATTTATGCCGTTAGCGTTTTCTGAGTACAGGACATATAAAACTTATCCGTATAAAATAAAAAAATATACAAGTTTTCAGTGGGATTGCACAAGCATGCCGGCAGGCCCAGGAGGTCATAATACTTCAGAAGTAGATGCACTTTTGATGACTATTGGAAATAAAAGTAAACATAAGGAATTAGCATGGGAATTTCTGAAAATGTTAACTTCGGATTCTTCAATTCAAAGAGAAATATTTGAATATTCGCAAGGTGCATCAGTATTGAAATATGTAACTGGATCAAGATATGCAGAAAGCATGATTCGGAAGGATATGGATGTAGATGAGAGGGTTATTGATAATCGTTTGTTAATTGATGCGATAGAGAATGGACGGATAAATCCAAAATTCTCGAAATATCCAGAGGCTATGGCATTAGCAGAGAATGAAATAGATGATATTTACAAAAATGAAAAGAATATTGATAGTTCGCTTAAGGTATTTCAGAGAAGTATTACTAAATTTTTAAATCAATAAGAAAAGCATTACATTTGTCACATTTTTTTGTGAGAAATGTAATGCTTTTTTAGTTACAAAATACAGGTGTACAGGAAAAGGAAAATTAGTAATATTAAGACAACAAATAACAAGCAAGGAGGAAAAGAAATGAAAAGAAAATTAGTGAGCGTGTTATTGAGTGTTTCATTAGTTGCAGCAATGGTAATGGGTTGCAGCAACGGTGATGGGGACAAGAAATCTAGTTCGACGAAAACTGAATCGACGTCAAACAAAAAGGGAGGTCACAAGTTTGGGTATACTTGTATGGACGGAACGAACCCATTCTTTGTAACATTGGAAGATGAAATCAGAAAGAAAGTCGAAGCAAATGGGGACGAGCTTGTATCTGTAGATCCGGCAAATGATGTAAGTCTTCAGGTACAGCAGGTAGAGGATTTGATTTCACAGGGAATTGATGCAATGTTCCTGAATCCAGCAGAAGCTGAAGGAATTCTTCCAGCTTTGGATGCTTTAAAAGGAGCAAACATTCCAATCGTTAACTTTGATACAGAAGTTGCCGATATGTCGTATGTAACAAGTTATGTTGGATCTGATAACTACAATGCAGGTAAAGTTTGTGGAGAAGATTTAGTTAAGAAATGCCCGAAGGGTGGAGACATTATTGTTCTTGATTCACCGACTATGAATTCAATTGTAGATCGTACAAAAGGATTTACAGATGCAATCAAAGGAAAAGGATTTAACATTGTTGCACAGCAGGATGCAAAAGGGAATCTTGAAACGTCAATGGGAATTGCAGAAGATTTATTACAGGCACATGGAGATGTAGTTGCAATCTTTGGTGGAAATGATCCTACAGCGCTTGGTGCATTAGCGGCAGCAAATGCAGCAGGAATTAAGGATTGCAAAATTTACGGAGTAGATGGTTCACCGGATGTTAAATCAGAGCTTGCAAAAGGTGATTCTTTAATGGAAGGAACAGGAGCACAGTCTCCAGTTGGTATTGCTGATAAGTCTGTAGAGGTTATGTATAAAATCTTAGATGGCAAGAAAGTGAAAGACAAATATCCAGTAGAAACATTCCTGATTACAGCAGATAATGTTAACGATTATGGTACAGATGGTTGGCAGTAAACGATAGTCATTAACAAAAATATGAAAGGTGCTTTATTCAAATGAACTGGATAAAGCACCTTTTTGCATAAAAGAAAGATATAAGTGGGTGATATTTTGAGTGGTACAACATTGCTAGAAATGAAACATATACACAAAAAATTCCCAGGTGTATATGCATTAAAGGATATTAATTTCGAACTTCGAACGGGGGAAGTTCATGCATTACTAGGTGAAAATGGAGCCGGAAAGTCTACGCTTATCAAAGTGTTAGGCGGAATTTATACAGCAGATGAAGGCGAGATAATTATAAACGGTAAAAAAGTAAATATAGATGGTGTAAAGGCTGCACAGGCTAATGGAGTAGCGATTATTCATCAAGAATTGGTTTTGGTTCCGTATATGACTGTAGCTGAAAACATTTTTTTGGGACGAGAACCGATGAGTTCCGGATTTGTTGATAAAAAGAAAATGAATCATGATGCGCAAAAATTGTTAGATGACTATCAAATGGGAATACAAGCTAATCAGTTAATTAAAGAATTAACGATAGCACAGCAGCAGATGGTTGAAATTGTAAAAGCAATTTCTTATAATTCAAAAATTTTAGTTATGGATGAACCAACTTCTTCGATTTCAGATAAAGAGGTAGCATTTTTGTTTAAGACAATGAGGAGTCTTACTTCCAAGGGAGTAGGTATTATATATATTTCTCATAAGATGAGTGAATTGGAAGAAATTTGCGATAGAGTAACTGTTATGCGAGATGGAGAATATGTAGGTACTGAAGTTGTAAAAAACACTACAAAAGATGCATTAATTGCAATGATGGTTGGAAGAGAATTGACTAATTACTATACAAGAGATTTTGAAGAACATGAAGAAGTTATTATGCGATGCGAAGGAATCTCAGATGGTGAGCTGGCAGAAAACGTAAGTTTTGAACTTAGAAAAGGTGAAATATTAGGCTTTGCCGGATTGGTTGGAGCTGGAAGAAGTGAAGTAATGAAAAGTATATTTGGGCTTATGCCAAAAAGTACAGGAGATATATATCTGGAGGGTAAAAAAGTTACTATTAATTCACCAATTGATGCTATGAAAAATGGCATTGCACTTGTTCCGGAAAATCGTAAACTCGAAGGTTTATATTTGGTACAAAGTGTCAGGTTTAATTCAACGATAGAAGTTTTAAACGAGTTCATTAAAGGTATTTTTGTAGACAATTCTAAAGAAAGAGAAATTACACAAGAATATATTGATAAAATGGCAACCAAAACACCTTCACAGGAACAAGCTATAGGTAATCTGTCAGGAGGAAATCAACAAAAGGTATTAATTGGTCGTTGGCTTGCAACACATCCGAAAATTTTAATTCTTGATGAGCCTACAAGAGGTGTAGATGTAGGTGCAAAATCAGAAATATATGCAATTATGAATAAATTGGCAAAACAGGGAATGTCAATTATTATGATATCTTCTGAGTTACCAGAAATTTTAGGAATGAGTGATCGAATCTATATAATGGCACATGGAAAGATGAGAGGCTGTATTAGTCATAAAGAAGCAACGCAGGAAAGCGTTATGATGCTGGCAGCTGAATAGGATGGGCATAATAAAGGAGGAAAAAAACAAATGGAAGAAAAAACAAAAAAAACAACAGCGACAGCTGGAGTTGGAAATGCTGTTAAAATATACTTTAAAGAAAATCTTGGTATAATCGTAGCCTTCTTGGTATTATGTGTATTTTTATCAGTTTTTCCAAAAACAAGTGGATCATTTTTTACAAGACAGAATATATTTAATGTATTAAGACAGATTTCTACGAACCTGTTCCTGGCATGTGGTATGACAATGGTAATTATTCTTGGTGGAATCGATTTGTCTGTTGGATCAATCATTGCATTATCAGGTTGTATTTCGGCAGGATGTGTAGCAAGATATAATCTCCCATTACCGATAGCATTACTTATGGGACTTTTAGTTGGACTTTTAGTTGGTATGTTTAATGGTGCTGTAATCAGTAAAACTACAATTCCAGCATTTATCGTAACATTGGCTACAATGAATATAGCAAAAGGACTTGCATATGTATATACTGGCGGTTCGCCTGTACGAGTAGTAACAAAAGAATGGCAATTTTTAGGAGCTGGTTATGTTGGAATTTTTCCTACACCAGTTGTAATTTTAGTAATTGTTCTTATTATTACAGCAATCATTATGAATAAGACGAAAATGGGACGTCATATGTATGCTGTCGGAGGAAATCAACAGGCGGCCGAGTTTTCAGGAATTAAAGTGGAAAAAGTAAAATTCTTTGTACATGCATTTTCTGGATTGATGGCAGGTCTTGCTGGAATTGTTTTGGCTTCACGTATGTATTCCGGACAGCCTACAGCCGGTGATGGAGCTGAAATGGATGCTATCGCAGCAGTTGTTGTTGGTGGAACTTCAATGGCTGGTGGTAGTGGTAAAATTGGTGGAACTATTATAGGTGGTTTGATTATAGGTGTTTTAAATAACGGATTAAATCTTTTGAATGTAAACTCATTCTGGCAGTATGTAGTAAAAGGAGTTGTGATTTTACTGGCTGTATTCCTTGATTACTTTAGAAATAAAGGAAAGAAATAAGATAAACTGAAAAGGAGAAAGATTATGTTAGTTTCATTAAAGCCGTTGATGGAAGATGCAATGAAAAAAGGATATGCAGTTGGAGCATTTAATTGTCCGAATATGGAATCAGTAATGGCTATCATACAGGCTGCAGAGGAAACAAATTCACCAGTTATATTAAACTATGCAGAGGTGCATGGAAATTTGATATCCATGGAAGATATCGCACCAGTTATGCTTCAATTTGCAAAAAAAGCCTCTGTTCCAGTTTGTGTACATTTGGATCATGGTGAGTCTATTGAAAGTTGTATTAAAGCAATACAGTTAGGTTTTAGCTCTGTGATGATTGATGCATCAGGCAGTGATTATGAAGAAAATATAAGAATAACTGCAGAAGTGGTGAGGTTGGCTCATGCAGTCGATGTTACAGTTGAAGCAGAACTTGGACATATTTTCTCATCTGACAAAGGATTAGGAGATACAGAAGAAATTGAAACAGCGGACAGTTTTTCAAATTTAGATGATGTGTATACAAGTCCAGATATGGCAAAAGATTTTGTTGAAAAAACCGGAGTAGATGTGTTGGCAATTGCTTTCGGAACAAGTCATGGGATTTATACACAGAAGCCAGTTTTGGATTTGAATCGTATTACAGAAATTAAAAACAAAATTGATATCCCATTCGTAATGCATGGTGGTTCAGGACTTAGTAAAGAGGAGTTTCAGACAGCTGTAAAAAATGGAATACGTAAAATTAATTATTACACGTATATGACATTGGCTGGTGGAAAAGCAGTCAAAGCTGCATTGGATAAAAAAAGTGTAGAAGAAAATATTTTCTATCATGACATTCCGTTAATTGCTATGAAAGCTATGAAAGAAAATGTGAAAGTGGCAATTGAAACATTTGCACTAAAAAATTAGGGAGTGTGAAAGATGAAAAGATCAGAGATTAACAAAGCTTTGAAGGATATGCATGATTTGATCAAAAAATTTCATGTATCACTTCCTCCATTTTGTGAATGGACACCAGAAGAGTGGAAAACAAAAGGGAAAGAATACGATGAAATTAGAGATAATATGCTTGGCTGGGATATAACAGATTTTGGACTCGGAGATTTTGAACATACAGGATTTTCGTTAATTACGTTAAGAAATGGAAATATAAAAAACGATAAGTATGATAAACCATATGCAGAAAAGTTATTGATGCTCCATGAAGGTCAGCATGCGGAAATGCATTATCATGTATATAAAATGGAAGACATTATTAATCGCGGAGGTGGAAATGTACTAATTCGTGTATATAATTCGACGGAAGATGGAAAAATGGCAGATACAGATGTCATTGTACATAGCGATGGATGTGTTTATACAGTGAAGGCGGGAACTCAGATAAGACTAACGCCAGGAGAAAGTATTACTGTGACAAGAGGATTGTACCATGACTTTTCTGTAGAAGAAGGAAAAGGATCCGTTTTGTTGGGAGAAGTTTCTATGTGCAATGACGATAATACGGATAATTATTTCTATAATAAAAAAGTAGGACGTTTTCCTGCTATAGATGAAGACGAAGAACCATACCGTTTATTATGTAATGAATATCCAAAGGTTTTGTAGGAGGAAGACCTATGAATAAAGAAGGAATAACGGTTGCAGGAAATCTTATTGCAGATGTAGTATACACAATAGATGTATATCCTCAAAAAGGCAATTTAACATGGATGAGAAATCCGGTTGCCCATACCGGAGGTATTAACAACTTAATTATTGATTTGGCACGGTTAGATTCTAAAATACCAATAAAAGTATCGGGAGTTGTGGGTGATGATGAAAATGGTCAATTTATAGTAGATTCTTTAAGAGAGTATCCGAATATAAACATTGAAGGGATTGTAAAAAAAGGAAGAACAGCTGTTACATTTGCAATGACAGAAAAAGAAAGCAAGCAGAGAACATTCTTTTTTGATCCAGGAACCAGTTTGGAATTCAATGAAAAGCAGATAGATTTTAAGAAAATAAAGGCGGATATTTTTCATTTAGAATATTTACTTTTATTAGGAACGCTGGATCAACCGGATGAAGACTATGGAACTAAAGCCGCAAAGGTATTAGCAACTGCACAAAAATATGAAATGGAAACTTCAGTAGATATGGTTTCAGAAGAAGGAAATCGATACCAAAAAGTTGTATGGCCTGCATTGAAGTATACAGATTATTGTGTGGTAAATGAAGTAGAAGGAACCGGTGTGACTGGAATTCAATTATATGATAAGGATGGAATAAAAGAAGAAAATATGAGAAAGGGGTTGGAAAAATTAAAAGAATTGGGAGTAAAAAAGTGGGCTATAATACATTCACCTGCATGTGGATATGGTTTGAATTGTCAAACAGGAGAATTTGTAAAAGTTCCAAGTTTTAAACTCCCAAAAGGATTTATAAAAGGAACGACTGGGGCAGGTGATGCATTTTGCTCGGGCGTTTTATATGCAGCGTATCAAAGAGAAAGTATAGAGAAGGCATTATATTATGGTGCTATTACAGCTGCATGTTCACTCTCTAAAGAAGATAGTACCTCAGGTGTTATGGACTTGAAAGAAATGAAATTATTTATGAAGACAAACGTATAGAAAAGTTGCTAAAGATAGAAAGAATTTTGGAGATTATAAGATTATGTTTATAAAATCTGGAATTCTTTCTATTTTTTTGTTTAGCCGATGAACTTTCTTTCACAGAATAAACATAAATTTTCCACATACTTTTCAAAAAAATTTCTTATATTGTTACAAAATTGAGTTTAACAGGAGGAAGGAAATTTGATAGAAGTAAAGAATCTTACCAAACGTTATGGTAACCATCTGGCGGTAGATCATCTGAATTTCACCGTAGAATCCGGTAAAATCTATGGATTCTTAGGACCAAACGGTGCAGGAAAATCTACGACCATGAACATCATGACCGGTTACCTGGGAGATACAGAAGGACAGGTGCTGATCGACGGACATGACATTTTGAAAGAGCCTGAAGAGGCCAAGAAGAATATCGGCTATCTGCCGGAAATCCCGCCATTATATATGGAAATGACGGTGCGGGAATATCTGGAATTTGCCGCTGAATTAAAAGGAATTAAGAAAGACAAAAGAGAATCGCAGATAGAAGAGGTTATAAGACTTGCCAAATTAAGAGATGTAGAGAACAGGCTGATTCAGAACCTGTCAAAAGGTTATAAACAAAGAGTCGGGCTTGCACAGGCAGTTCTGGGATTTCCGGAGATTATCATCCTGGATGAGCCGACGGTAGGTCTTGACCCGAAGCAGATCATAGAGATCCGTGAACTGATCCGCAAGCTTGCGAAGAAACATACCGTAATCCTGAGTTCCCATATTCTTGCGGAAGTAAGGGAAGTCTGCGATTATATCATGATCATATCAGGAGGAAAGCTGGTTGCCAGTGATACGACCGAGAATCTGGAGAATATGATGAGTGGCAAAGGTCAGATCGAGGTGGAAGCAAAGGCTTCCAGGGATGAGATGGATCATATTATCCGCCGGACAGGAAAGATCAAAGAAGTAAAATACCGCACCAGTGCGAGCGGCATTACAACTGCGCAGATTACGGCAAAAGGCGGGGAAGATATCAGAGAAGAGTTATTCCTTGCATTTTCCCATGCAGATGTACCGATGCTTACCCTGAATCAGAGTAAGACAACACTGGAAGAGATATTCCTGGAGCTGACACAAGGGTCAGGCAATAGAATGATAAAGGAGGAGAAGTAAGATGAGAGCCATCTATAAAAGAGAGTTAAGATCCTATTTTCATTCTATGATAGGATATGTATTTATCGCTTTCCTGGTAGCTTATACGGGAATCTATTTCCTGGCGTATAACCTGAACTATGGATATCCGTACTTTTCTTATGTATTGTCAGGGATTCTGTTCGTATACCTGGTAGCAATTCCGATCCTGACGATGCGTTGCTTTGCAGAAGATAAGAAGAATAAGACGGATCAGATGTTACTGACAGCACCGGTCAGCCTGTTCGAGATCGTGCTTGGAAAATATCTTGCAATGGTAACGATCACGGCTGTACCGTGTGTGATCTATCTGATCTTTCCACTGATCATTAAAGCGCAGGGGACGGCATACATTAAGGTAGACTATTTGGCAATCCTTGTGTTCTTCTTACTCGGATGCGTATATATTTCCATTGGAATGTTTGTCTCTTCATTGACAGAAAGTGTGATCATTGCGGCAATCGGCGCATTCGGTATCCTGCTTCTGACTTATCTCTGGAGCGGCATCCTGAACTTTATCCCTTCGGCAGCATGGGCAAATGCATTGGCAGTTGCGGTGTTGTTGACGCTGGTCGTGCTTGCAGTCTGGAATATGACGAAAAATGTCGTGATCAGCGGGGTACTGGAGCTGATCGTACTGGCAGGAACACTGATTACTTACTTTGTAAAGAAAACAGTGTTTGAAAGTCTGCTTTCCACAGTACTTGGCAAACTGGAACTGACAGAAGTATTTTCCAATATTGCCGATAACCATCTTCTGGATGTGAGCGGGATTATATTGTACCTGTCACTGATCGTCTTGTTCTTCTTTTTGACGATGCAGATGATTCAGAAGAGACGTTGGAGTTAGGAGGAGCATAATGTTAGAAAAAATCAAGAAGTCATTCCGGAGTGCATCATCGAAAAACGGAAGTTACAGTGTGGGAATGATCGCACTTGTGATCTGCATGGTGATCGTTGTCAATCTGATCGCAGGTCAGCTTCCGGAGAATGTTAAGAGCATAGATATCAGTGATAACAACATTTACGGAGTATCAAAGACCAGTAAAAAGGCATTGAACAAACTGGATAAAAAAGTAACATTTAAAATCTATGCAGAGAAAGATTCGACAGATACAAGGATCAAATCATTCATTAAGAAATATACGGCGCTGTCCGATAAGATCAGTGTAAAATGGATCGATCCTGTTCTGCATCCGGCAGCACTTACGAAAGCGGGAGTCGATAAGAATACGATCGTAATCTCCTGTAAAGATACCGGAAAAACGAAATCCGTTTCTTTTGATGATATTTTAGTTTCGGATTCTTATTCCTACTATACAACAGGAAGCAGTTCTGCATCCGAATTTGACGGAGAAGGCCAGTTCACAAGTGCGATCAATTCGGTTACAAGTGAACAGACAGAGAAAATATATTATACAACCGGACATGGGGAAGCAACATTTTCAGATTCTGTGACGAAACTGTTCAGTAAGAATAACCTGACGACAGATGAAGTAAATCTGATGATGACAGGTAAAATTCCTGACGATTGTGATCTGTTATTTATGGATGCCCCATCAAAAGACATTTCGGATGATGAGAAAACATTACTTCTGAATTACCTGAAAAAGGGCGGAAAGGTATTTATCATTCTTGGAGATTCTGAGGATGAGACACCGAACCTGGATGAAGTACTGAAAGAATATGGTATGCAGGAAGCAGATGGTTACATTGCGGATATGCAGAGAAGCTACCAGGGCAACTACTATTATATCTTTCCTGAGATCACAGCAACAGATGATCTGGCCAATAATCTGGAATCAGAGATGGTACTGATGATCAATGCACACGGTCTGATTACAATAGATCCGGCAAGAGATACGATCACAACAACGGCATTTATGCAGACATCCGATAATTCTTATGCCGTGACAGAGGATAAGCAGGAAGAAGGAACCTATACACTGGGAGCAGTCGCAACCGAGCAGATCACATCCGACGATTCGTCCGACAGCAGTTCTTCCAAAGACAGCTCGTCTGATGCGACAAAGACCAGCCGTCTGACAGTGATTTCTTCTGAAAGCATGATCGATTCGCAGATTACAGATACGTATACAACACTGGAGAACCTGGACCTGTTCATGAACGCGGTGACAGCGAACTTTGACAAGACAAAGAACGTAGCAATCAAGGCAAAGAGCCTGGAAGTAAGTAACAACACGATGCAGCATGCGGGAATCATCAGCATCCTGACAATCTTCGGAATTCCGCTTGTAATTCTGATCTATGGATTCATGCGCTGGTGGAAGAGAAGAAAAGCGTAAATTAAGAATATTTATGGACAGAAAAGGGGAACTTTGATGAAACAGAAAAAGACAATGCTCATCATGGTGGTCGTGCTTGCTGTACTGCTGGTACTGTACGGAGGTCTGAAAGCATGGAACAGTCACAGTGACAGGCAGAAGAAGGCAAAAGAAGACAAAGAAAAAGTCAGCCTGGTAGATGTAAAGAGTCTGAAGTCATTTGCCTATGAAAGCGGCGGAAGTAAGATGAGCTTTACCAAAGAGAATGGCGAATGGGTATACGATGAGGATGACGGAGTACGTCTGAACCAGAGCACGATCAAGAGTACGGCAAAAGAAATCACAGGACTTACGGCAGTCCGCAAGTTAAGTGATCCGGATGAAAAATCAGACTATGGACTGGACAGTCCGGATTACACTGTTACCTACGCAGCAAAGGACGGAACCAAAGGAACGATTCAGATTGGTAATGCGGCCGGAGACAATTATTATGCAATGATCGAGGATTCGGATGCGGTGTATACCATCTCAGGTACACTGGTATCGGATCTTGTATTCGACCTGTCATCTCTGACGGAGAATGACACACTGCCATCGATCAGCAGTGGAAACCTTAAGAAGGTAGAGGTAACACAAAACGGTAAGACTACGACTTATAAGAAAAAGAAAGAGCGGGCCGAACTGGCAGGCGGATGGGGAACCATCTCACTTACCCAGTGTGCAGATTATAATGTAAAAGATCTTGCAAAATATGGTCTGGATGAAGCAAACCGGATTACGGTAACGGCAACTTATAAGGATAGTACTTCAGGGGATAAGAAGACGTGTACTGTCTATGTTGGAAATGTAAATGGTGATAACCGTTATGTACAGCTTAAAGATTCCAATATGGTATATGAGGTCGGAAGTTCAATCGTAGAAAATATGATGTCGGTAGATAAATAAAACATATCAATAGAAAAAATTTGGAATTTCAGAAAAAAGACGGAAACAGCACAGAAAATGTGCCCTCCGCCTTTTTCTGATTTTTGAGAAAAATGACGAAAAGTTTTCACATAATTTACAGTACATTTATTGCCTGAAAGTATAAAAAATGGTATATTATTAATAGGTTTGTTGTGAAAATATACAAAAAACCCGGAAAAGAAATAAGTAGGAGTGATAAAAGATGTATCAGGAAGAATACAAACGCTGGCTTGCAGCAGATCTTGAAGATGCAGATCTGAAGCCGGAATTGTCAAAAATTGAGGGTAACGATGATGAGATCAAGGAACGTTTTGCGGTAGCACTGAAATTCGGAACAGCCGGACTTCGCGGAGTGCTCGGAGCAGGAACGAACCGTATGAATATTTATGTAGTACGTCAGGCAACACAGGGACTGGCTAACTGGGTAAAGACACAGGGTGGAACACAGACTGTAGCAATCAGTTATGACAGCCGTTTAAAGAGTGATGTATTTGCCAAGACAGCAGCAGGTGTACTTGCAGCAAATGGGATCAAAGTAAGAATCTACGATGCACTGATGCCTGTACCGGCACTTTCATTTGCAACACGTTATTATAACTGTAATGCAGGTGTTATGGTAACAGCTTCTCATAACCCGGCAAAATACAACGGATATAAAGCATACGGACCGGACGGATGTCAGATGACAGACGATGCGGCTGCAATCGTATACGAAGAGATCCAGAAGACAGACGTTCTGACCGGAGCAAAATATATGTCATTTGCAGAAGGTGTAGAAGAAGGACTGATTAGATTTGTAGGAGATGACTGCAAGAGAGCACTCTATGATGCGATCGAATCCCGTCAGGTTCGTCCGGGACTGTGTAAGACAGCCGGATTAAAACTGGTATACAGCCCATTAAATGGATCAGGTCTTGTTCCTGTAACACAGGTATTAAAAGATATCGGAATCACAGATATCACAATCGTTCCGGAGCAGGAATATCCAAATGGATACTTTACAACATGTAGCTATCCGAACCCAGAGATCTTTGAGGCACTGGAGCTTGGACTGAACCTTGCAAAAGAGTCAGATGCAGACCTTATGCTTGCAACTGACCCAGATGCAGACCGTGTAGGTATCGCTATGAAGTGCCCGGATGGATCTTATGAATTAGTAAGCGGTAACGAAGTCGGAGTACTTCTTCTGGATTACATATGTGCAGGACGTATCGAGAAAGGTACAATGCCTGAAAAAGCAGTAGCAGTCAAATCTCTCGTATCTACACCACTTGCTGATGCAGTAGCAGCTCATTACGGAGTAGAATTAAGAAACGTACTGACTGGATTCAAATGGATCGGAGACCAGATCGCACAGTTAGAGGCAGCAGGCGAAGTAGACAGATTCATCTTTGGATTTGAGGAAAGCTACGGATACCTTGCAGGACCATATGTACGTGACAAAGATGCCGTTATTGCATCTATGCTGATCTGTGAAATGGCAGCTTACTACAGAAGTATCGGCAGCTCTCTGAAACAGAGACTGGAAGAGATCTATGCAGAGTACGGACGTTACCTCAACAAGATCGACAGCTTTGAATTCCCTGGACTCAGTGGAATGGACAAGATGTCTGGAATCATGCAGAACCTGCGTGAGAATGCACCGGCAGAGATCGCTGGATACAAGGTAACAGAAGTAACAGATTATACTAAGACAGAAGAAACAGGACTTCCTGCAGCAAATGTATTAGTTTACAAGCTTGAGAACAATGAGACAGTTATCGTACGTCCTTCAGGAACAGAGCCTAAGATTAAGATTTACTACACAACACTTGGTAATGATCTTGCTGAGGCACAGGCTGAGAAGGACAAGCTTGCTGAGGCACTGAAGCCAATCATGGCATAGGAGTCTGAGGCAGGTTCTGGAAGACACGGAAGTTGTGTTATAAGAAATTAAGATTGAAATAAGAAAATAAAAATAAGTGTACAATTCTTCGGTGGAAGGATGTACACTTATTTTTTATTGCCATGCATTCGTAAAGAGCTGCCAGTGGTAAGTCCTGTAGATACAAAGTATGTAAGATACATTGCCACTTGCAGGAACTACTATGTATATGCTAATACGTTAATTTCCCTTTGGTGCAATCCGCTGTTTCAACTGCTGATGCCGTACAGGATGTGTAAATGCAACTCTCTGTGCTGTAAAGATCGAATTATTAAAGTTAAAGATAAACGATACAAAACATACAACCGAAAAGAATGGGAGCATATTATATCCGAAACTTTCCACGCCGACCAGGATAGCTGCAAGCAAAGTATTTGATCCACTGCAGAACACGGAAGCGAATCCAAGAGCTGCACCGAACATCGGATCAAATCCGAATACCGGTCCAAGTACATATCCTAAGCAGGAACCGATGGAAAATAGAGGTGCAACTTCACCGCCGATGAATCCGGAGGAAAGTGTCAGAATCGTAAGAGCCATCTTAAGAATCCAGTCATAAGCATATATATCGTCTGTAATACCGTCAAAGCACAGAGCAACCAGGTTAGAGCCTGTTCCGGAGTATCTTCCCTGATGAAAGATCATCATAAGAACTGCGACAACAGATCCCATAATCAGAACCTTTTTTACAGGCGAAGAAAAACGGAAAGCGAATTTTAAACGCAGATACCGAAGAATCAGAGCAAATAAAGAACCAACGATACCAAAGACCAGTCCCATCGTAGCCAGTTTTAAGAGTAAAACGGCATTGTAGGTAGAAGGGTGGTAATTCAAGGTTTCCAGTATATTAATATGGAATTTCCGAAGCCCGAGTGTTCTGGATGTAAATGCAGCGCTGATGGAGGCTACCGTTGCTGGAATCAAAGCATGATATTCAAGTTTTCCGGCAACCAGTACTTCCAATGCAAAAAAGATTGCAGCAAGCGGAGTACAGAAAAGTCCGGAAAATCCGGCGGCCATACCGGTGATCAGGAACATTTTACGGCTGTTCTCAATATCGATGGTCTTATCAACCAGACGTCCTATATTATTAGAAACAGCCGCACCAATCTGAACAGCAACACCTTCTCGTCCGGCACTTCCTCCAAACAGGTGTGTTGTCCAGGTTCCGATGACGGATAGTGGCACCATACGGATTGGAAGTTTGGTGTTTTTACCAAGGCCGACGTGAAAGACCATCTTCATACCATTGGCGACAGATTTGCCAAACTGGTGGTAGATGAACCAGATGAAGACGCCGCCAAGAGGCAGGAACCAGATCAGATACCAGAAGTATTTCGTCCGGATAGCGGTACAGGCATTAAGTCCCAGCCCGAATGCTGCATCAACGAGTCCGACAAGGACGCCGACAGCAACACCTGCGATGGCCAGGACAAAAGTGTCCTTGTAGTATTTTGAAATGTGTTTGAACAATGTTTTTATCATAATAATCCCCCAAAGATAGATTCTCTCCTGTTTATTATAACTGGTGAAGAGAGAAATCCGCAAGTCATTTTACGGTATTGGTTTATCTGGCTGAAATCTGTCTTTTATAAAGTCTGTAAAGGAATGAATGGTCGGATAATTCAGCATATCTTTGTGTGTCACATAGTAGATCGGTCTTGATAAAGTAACTTCAAGCGGCACGATCTTACATCCCGGATTCTTTAACCGGACTGCAATTGAGTTTGAAGAAAATCCAATGGCTAGATTGTTGGAGGCAAGCTGTATTGCAATATCAGACTGACTGGTTTCGCAGCTGTTTTTCAGAACCGATGATGAAGATTGCATGCAAATCTCTTGCTTTAAGTATATGAAACAGTGTTTTGCTTCCTTCTACATCAAGATGGCAGGTGACAAGTGGATGTCGATCATGATAATCCGTGATCAGCTGTGGAAGATTCAGATAACCTCCAATCCATAACATGCCTAGTTTCAGAGTTCCTGTTTGCAAAGAACTGTATTTTAACATGCTGTATTTTAACTGCTCTGTATCATTGAGAATACGTCTGGCGGGATGAAGAGGGAAATGTACAGGCTGCAACTCTTCCATTTCGGTTAAGTGGCGTTAATATATCCTGTGATCTGACTCCGGAAGCTGTAGAACAGGCCGTGATCAAGGCAAAAAAAGCAAGAATCCAGCATCTCACGCGAGAAAAAGGATTTATTCTTAAAAGAGAAGGATCGAATCAGGTAGCAGTATTACTTCCAAGTGTTATGCCGACCGGGCTTAGCAGTCAGGAACTTACGAAGATGGAACTGGACACCAGAAGACAGGTGTTGTATTATGTAGAGGCATTCCGCAGATATCTTAAGGGGATGGAGCAATGTGAACTGACGATGATCGGTCCGTCTATCGGTTTCCGTGAGACAAGAAGGATCAAAGGAAAGTCGATGATAAAAGCGGAAGATGTACTGAACAGAAAAAAATGTGAAGATGGTGTGGCAAGAGGCGGATGGAAGCCGGAGATCCACAAAGATACAGATAAGATGGCAACATATATGGATGTAAAAGAAGAAAGCTGGTTCGATATACCACTTGGGGCTTTGCAGTCAGATAATATCGGGAATCTGTATGCGGCCGGAAGGATGATATCTGCAGATGAAGCAGCATTTGCGGTAGTAAGGGTTATGGGAACCTGTTTTGCCACCGGACATTCGGCCGGAGTGGCAGCCGCTGTACAGGCAGAATACGGCGAAGCAGATATAAGAAAGATCAGAGCAGAACTGGACAGACAGGGAGCTTTATTAGAGAAGATATTCTGGTATGCCGATCGTATATGTTGATAGTAAGAGAGGAAAAAAGTTATGACATTGGAAGAAGTACGTGCAGGTATTGATGCGGTGGATACACAGATGAAACCACTGTTTCTGAAACGCATGGAGTGTGGGAAACATGTAGCAGAAGTAAAAGCTCAGACCGGAGGAGATGTATTTGTTCTCGAAAGAGAACTTGAAATCATTGAAAAAAGAGCCACGGATGTGGATCCGGAGATTCAGGAAGAATATAAAACATTCTTGAGACATTTAATGAGCCTTTGCAGAAAATATGAATATGAATTATTACCAGAGATGCAGGAAAAAGTCATGACGGCAGCTCTGGCTGCAGCAGGACTGACAGCTGAGACCGAACATACACAGGTAAAGATTGGATTTACCTGCCCAAAAGAGACAAGTGATCTGAACCTGTTCGTGAACATGACAAAGTTAAATGGAATCCAGATTGATGCTATGAATCTGATGACAGAAAATGAAATTCAGAAAGTAACCATGACACTGGATGGAAAGATTACGGATGTGGGAATGCGGTGCTTGTTGTGTCAGATAGGGAAAGAGGCAGAGGAGTTCCGGATTTTAGAATTGTTTGGGATTTAATTCAGAAAGGCACGACGACCCGGACCTGCATAAAAAGTAGGAAGCCGTTCCTGTTCAGGTTCCGTCGGCGGGAAATACTAAAGCGTCAAAATTATGCTAAAAACGGGCTTCCGAAA
>NZ_JAMOYX010000004.1:0-75983 GCF_023669465.1 Dorea sp. MB18-49 | reverse complement strand
TTTTTGTGAGCTCGTTTTTAGGTCAACTTTTTTGCTTTAGGATTTCCCCATGTTGGAGTCAGCACAGGCTGGGACCTTGTAGTTTTATTCCGGTCGGTGACAGCCGCCATGATGCATTAAATAGAAAACTGATTTAATAATTCCTCAATCTTCTCCTGTAATTCCTCCACGGAATCTTCCGTGACCGCGCACATTCCTGTGCCTGGCATCCGCAGATGATGCATTTACGGTAGGTGCCGCGGGATAATTTCATACTGTCAGTTCCAATGACATCCATATCAAAGAGCCGTCCGAGAGGATGGCTTTCTTCAATTTCAGTAGCAAGTGTCTTGATATCTTCGGCGGGTGCATCCAATGCCATGATCAGTTCATCACCGGAAGGTTCGTGGAATTCTTCGGTGTGAAGGATTGTTATATTGTGAGCAGAAAGAGCTTTTAATAATTCTGCTTTTCCAGAATCAAAAGCTTTCCGGATCTGTTCGTTGTTTTTTACCGGTCCTGGGATGTTCATGCAAAAAGACAGGACTGGTTTATCATATTTACTGATCAGTTCGTTCTGGATGCTTACACGCCGGTCGCGGCAGTTCATCATATCTGTGATAGTTACGTTTATTCCGTTCATATTGAAAGAATTCCTTTCGTATCAAAAGTATATATTTAAATTGAGTTTACATAGTATATTCTTTGTAATCATTATAAGATTTTACCAGTAAATTTTCCAGAAAAAGAATATTTGATTATATATAAAAACAAAGGCTGCAGCTGTTACATGGTTGCAGTCTTTTCCGTACCTTAATAAATATTAAGAAAACCCCACTCTCTCCTGTAAGGTTCCAAGACTATGATAAACCCATAAAGAGATAAACAAAGTCACAAGATAAATGAAAGAGGAGGATACAAACATGGAGATCAAAAGACCTGCAATAGCGGGAACATTAGAATCCAGTGACTGTCAGGTAATGGTAGAGGCCGGAGAAGGAAAGATCGACCTGTCCTTAGACAGTGCAGTAATCAATCAGTATGGCAATCAGATCCACAAGGTTGTCCTTGAGACACTTGAGAATCTTGGAGTAGACGATGTGAAGATTGCAATCGTTGATAAAGGAGCGCTTGACTGTACGATCAAGGCAAGAGTAGAAGGAGCGATTTTCCGTTCTGTAAAACAGTTAGATAATCTGCCATGGGGAGGTGCAATCAGATAATGAATCCAAATAAGAAACGTTTAGGAAGAACCATGATGTTTTTGAATGCCCAGAAGCCTGGACTTATCAAAAATCCATATATTTACAAACCGGATTCGATTATGCTGGATCTGGAAGATGCAGTAGCTGAGAACCAGAAAGATGCAGCGAGATTCTCACTGTTCCATGCACTGAGAAGCATTGATTACAGAGGATGCGAACGTGTCGTACGTATCAATGGTCTGGATTCTCCTTACTGGAAGGAAGACATCCGCTGATGCCGAAAGATATTAAGATCTATGGATTCATCATGGATTCGACAACAGGAGAATTGTCGGAGGTTCCGGAAACAGGTGAGCAGTAAAGCAGCAGACAATACGGAAGAAGGAGAGAAAGAAGAAAAAATATAAGAACTTCTAAGACGGGTATTACAAACTGTTATTACATTTTACAATAATTTTGTTGACTTATAGAAAATCCATGATATGATTCAAATGTTGGATTTAGAAAATGGAAATTTTATGAATAGAACAAGGGGTAAAAAAAGATGGATTATAACAAGATTGTACAGGGAATCCTGGACATCGGAGAAGCGATGCTTCAAAGTGGTGCAGAGAATTTCCGACTGGAAGACAGCTTTTACCGCATGTGCAGAAGCTATGGATTTAAGAGATCGGATGTATTTGTCATTCCGAGTAATATACAGGTGACGGTAGAGACACCGGAAGGTGAGATCATTACACAGATCCGGCATATCGAGTCATCAGAACCGAATTTTGATCAGCTGGATTACCTGAACAATCTGTGCAGATATGTCTGTCAGCATACACCGGATGAAAAAGAGATGCGAGAGAAATATCTCGAAGTCATCAATCGTGAACCGCAGAAGCGAATTACAAGATATGCAGCAGGAATCATGGGTGGAACCGGATTTGCGGTATTCTTCGGCTGTAACGTCTGGGATGCGATTGTTGCATTGATCGTATCGGTGATGATCGTGGCCGTCGGTGACTGGCTGGCAAAGCGTGAAAGCAACTTAATGGTTTATAATGCTATTCTTTCGTTTATATCAGAAGTGATCATTATAGTGGCATTGAAGATGGGAGTTGCAGATCATCCGGACCGTATTATGATCGGTATCGTTATGCTGCTGATCAGTGGACTGGGCACGACGAATGGAATCCGTGATCTCCTTCAGAGGGATTTTATCTCTGGATTTATTAATATCATGAACTCGTTCCTTGGAGCTGCCGGAATCGCATTCGGAATCGGTCTTGCGATCATGTTGTTCCATGAAGGATATTCTGATCATTTTATCCTGAATCACAGTGTACCGATCCAGCTGATCTCCTGTACGGTTGCATGTACGGGATTTGCTTTCTGGTTTAAGATCAGAGGAAAGCAGGTATGGTATAACAGTATCGGAGCATTCTTTACCTGGGCAATCTATGTTGTGGTATTTGCACTGAAGCCAAGCAATTTCCTGGCAACGATGATCGCAGCAGTATTCGTTGCATTTTACGCATTTATCATGTCCAGAGTGAATAAGGCACCTTCAACGATCTTCCTGACAGCATCGGTATTCCCGCTGATTCCGGGACCGAATCTGTACTATGTAATGTATGGATGTGTCAGTCAGGATCCACAACTGGCATTCAATGAGACGATTGTTCTGATGGCAACCTGTCTTGCAATTGCATTCGGATTTATCATCGTAGATGTGGCATCCAGAAGTATCATGTATGCACTGAAGAGAGAATATCATATCGGTAAGAGTGCATTGAATCTTCCTCTGATCGGTGGAAAGAAATAATTATAGAAATAAAAAATAGAAATAAGCAGAGAGTCTGAGAGTATGCTGGAAGAGAAGCAATCTTTTCCTGTATATTCTCAGATTTTTTAGACCATAGTATGCAAGAGAAACTGCCAGTGGCAGGAACTGCAGATACGAAAAGCTACGGGAAAAGATGCAGGAAAATACGCCGGTACAGATGTATCACAGACACAAATAATTTTCAGGAATCTGTGTTCCTTTGCTATATTAAAATGAAAAAGTGTGTGTTAAACTGAGCTTATACAGAACGTACTACATATATTGAAAATAAAGAAAAATAGGGAAATATAAATGGAAACAAACGTGTAAAAGATGAAATTATAAAAGGACAGCTGCCTATGAATTATGAAAAATTAGTACAGGGAATCTTGAATATAGGAGAAGCAATGTTACAGTGCGGGGCAGAAATCTTCCGCGTGGAAGACAGTCTGTATCGTATGTATAAGAGTTATGGTTTTATGACATATGATGTATATGTGATTCCGAGCAATATTCAGGTGACGGTGGAGACACCGGAAGGTGAGATCATTACACAGATCCGGCATATAGAGTCTACAGGGGCAGATTATGATAAATTGAATTATCTGAATGCCATGTCGCGGTATGTCTGTTCACATAATCCGGATGAAAAAGAACTGGTCCGGCGCTTTAAGAAAGTAATGGCGCGTCCGGATCAGAGTGAACTGATCACAGGGCTTGCACAGATTACAGGGGGAACGGCGTTTGCTGTATTCTTCGGATGTGATCTGCAGGATGCAGTTGTTGCATTAATCGTCTGTCTGATGATCGTTCTGGTAGGCAGATGGCTTAGCAGGCGGGAAGGTAACCCGATGATCTATAATCTGATCTTGGCATTCTTATCAGAGGTTGTGATCGTAACAGCTGTCCGGAGCGGGCTGGGACATCATCCGGACCGTATCATGATCGGAATTGTCATGCTGTTAGTCAGTGCACTTGGTGCGATCAACGGAATGCGGGATGTGATGCAGAGGAACTTTATCTCGGGTTCACTGGAAGTGATGAATTCGATGCTCGGTGCATTTGGTATCGCATTCGGTATTGCCCTTGCAATGATGCTGATGGGAAATATATCGGCGGAAGGATTCGATGTGAATAATAATACAGTGATCCAGCTGATCTCTTGTACGATAGGATGTACCGGTTATGCAAGCTGGTTCAAGATACGGGGAAAGAAGATCCTGTATTCCAGTGTCGGAGCTTTCCTGACATGGGGAATCTATTTACTGGTGTATGCGTGGTATCCGGATAATTTCTTTGCGGTAGTAGTTGCATCCTGCTTTGTGGCGGGCTATGCATTTGTCATGTCGAGAGTCAATCATGCGCCGTCCACCGTCTTCCTGACAGCATCCGTCTTCCCGTTGATGCCGGGAGCGAGATTGTATTATCTGATGTATGGCGTAGTCAGCAGGAACTTTTCACTGGCAGCAGAGCATGCACTTGTACTGTTGGAAACATGCCTTGGGATTGCGTTTGGATTCATCATTGTGGATGTGATTTCAAGAAGCATTATGCGGGCGCTGGGAAGAGAATATCATATGGGAAAAGAATCTACGGTTATTAAAAAAGAGAAAAAATAATGGCTGTGTTACGATGATCCGGATGAATTTTCCGGATTGACAATTTTGCGTCCTTATAATATAGTAAAAGTCAAAGAGAAGATCTGATGACTGACGGATAATGTGGAGTACCACAGGGGAATCAGATACTTGGTAAGAGCCGACCGTCTGGGCAGCATTTATCCCGAAGAGGATGAGTGTTGTCCTTTTTTTACACCGCCCGGTATCGGAAGAGTTGGAAGCAGTGTATCAAAAGGACTGGAAATGCAGAAAGACAACATACGATCAGGAGGAATGAATGATGAAAACAGATATTGAGATCGCACAGGAGTGTACTATGGAGCCTATCACAGAGGTAGCAGAAAGAGCAGGAATTCCAGAAGAATATCTGGAACAGTATGGAAAATATAAAGCAAAGATTGATTATAATTTCTTAAAGAAATCCGATAAAAAAGACGGAAAACTGATTCTTGTGACGGCAATCAATCCGACACCTGCCGGAGAAGGAAAGACAACAACAACCGTAGGTCTTGCAGATGCACTTCAGAGAATGGGTAAGAAACCTGTGGTAGCACTGCGTGAGCCATCTCTCGGACCGGTATTCGGTATGAAGGGTGGAGCAGCTGGCGGCGGATATGCACAGGTTGTACCGATGGAAGATATCAACCTTCATTTCACAGGAGATTTTCATGCGATCGGAGCTGCGAACAACTTACTGGCAGCCATGATCGACAATCACATTTATCAGGGAAATGATTTGAATATTGATCCGAGAAAGATCGTATGGAAGAGATGTGTCGATATGAATGACCGTCAGCTCCGTTTCGTCACAGACGGACTTGGCGGAAGAGTCAATGGTGTGCCGAGAGAAGACGGATATGATATCACTGTCGCTTCTGAGATCATGGCGATCCTGTGTCTGTCAAAGGATATCGCAGATCTGAAAGAAAGACTTGGAAAGATCATCGTAGGTTACACTTATGGCAAGATTGCAGAGCAGAAACCGGTTACCGCACATGATCTGCATGCAGAGGGAGCGATGTGTGCGCTGTTAAAGGATGCTCTGAAACCGAACCTTGTTCAGACACTGGAGCATGCACCTGCAATCGTACACGGTGGACCATTTGCCAATATCGCACATGGATGTAACTCACTGACAGCAACAAGAATGGCAATGAAGCTTGCAGACTATGCGATTACAGAGGCCGGATTCGGAGAGGACTTAGGAGCTGAGAAATTCCTGGATATCAAGTGCCGTATGGCTGGCATCAAACCGGATGCAGTAGTCATTGTAGCAACGGTAAGAGCACTGAAGTATAATGGAGGCGTTGCAAAACCGGATCTGAATGAAGAGAATCTGGAAGCTCTGGAAAAAGGTATTCCAAACTTGATGAAGCATGTCAGCAATATTAAGAATGTATACGGTCTTCCATGTGTGGTTGCGATCAATGCATTCCCAACAGATACCAAAGCAGAACTGGATCTGGTAGAAGAAAAATGTAAAGAAGTCGGAGTCAATGTTGCGCTGTCCGAAGTATGGGCAAAAGGCGGCGAAGGCGGCCTGAAGCTTGCAGAAGAAGTGGTACGTCTGTGTGATGAGCCGAGTGATTTCCACTATGCTTATGAACTGGAAGGAACGATCGAAGATAAACTGAACCAGATCGTACAGAAAATCTATGGTGGAAATAAAGTGGTTCTTACCGCAGCAGCCCAGAAGCAGGCAAAACAACTGACAGATCTTGGATTTGGCAATGCACCGATCTGTATGGCGAAGACACAGTACAGTCTGACAGACGATCCGAAGAAACTGGGAGCACCGACAGACTTTGACATTACAGTACGTAACCTGAAAGTCTCCGCAGGTGCCGGATTTATCGTAGCTCTGACAGGAGATATCATGACTATGCCTGGACTTCCGAAAGTTCCGGCAGCTGAGAGAATCGATGTAGATGATGAAGGAAGAATTACAGGATTATTCTAATTGTAAATGTAGTTAAAAGTAAAAATCCGGCGGCTTTTTGTGAGGCTTGCCGGATTTTTCTATTGCCATGCATGTGTTGTGACAAGATTTTACATAAGATTTACGGGATTTTGAAAAACAGCAGGAGAATATGTGCTAGAATTCCAAGTTAGTGTTATAATGCAAGAAGTAAAACAGGATGAACAAACGAGGATGGTGAAGGCATGAGATACGTATTAGGAGAAACGCTGCAGGAATATCAGGAAGAAATCATGGAGAAGGACAGACCATCGGTATTTCTGGCGACATCGCAGACTGCCAGAGACTGCCTGGAACAGGCCGGCATGCAGTATGAAGGAGAGATCAATCTGAAAGATGTAGGATTTTGTAAGATGGAGACTCAGCAGGAATGTCTTGCGGGTTCTCTTTGTATTCCAAAGCTTCTGGATATTCTGGGAGAACGATACAAGATCTTATTTTTTATTAACCGTCATCATATCGTGATTGTGGACGATGATGAATTTTCTTACCGTCTGATCCGCAGAATTAAGAGGAAGAAGACGAGACAGGGAGAATCGAAAGAAAAATTCATCTATAATTTTATGCTGGAATTCATAAGCCGGGATCTGGAACTTCTGGGACATTATGAGAAACGGATCATGGATCTGGAAGAAGGTGTCATGGACGGAAAGATCCAGGGATTCCAGAATGCGATCATGCCGATCCGACGTGAACTTTTGACACTCCGCAGTTATTATGATGAGATCATGGACATGGGAAAACAGCTCGAAGAGAATGAAAATGGTTTCTTTGCCAAGAAACAGGTGAAATATTTCGGTGTTATCTCGGACCGTGCAGACAGACTGATGAGTAAAGCATCGCAGCTTCTGGAATATGCCCAGCAGGTAAGGGATGCTTATAAGGCGCAGGTAGATGCCCAGCAGAATAACAACATGCAGTTTCTGACCGTAATATCAACGATTTTCTTCCCGCTTACACTCATCACCAGCTGGTATGGAATGAATTTCCATAATATGCCGGAACTAAAGCACGGATATCCGGGAGTGATCATCTTAAGCGTTGTGGTTATGATTACCTGTATTATTATATTTAAGAGAAAGAAAATGTTATGATAATGTAAAATGTGATTTGAAAAGGAGGAGCTCTATGCGTCAATGCCCGAATTGCAAAACTAACAATCCAGACGATGCCAGATTCTGTAATTATTGCGGAATGCGGCTTCCCGAATCAAAAGAGGAAACATTATACAGTGACCTGGATGAGCTTGAAGAAGCCCCGAAGACAGAATTTTCCAATCAGGAGATCGAAGAAGAATCAGAAAAAGTAATTGATGAAGCGAAGAAGTTACTTAATCCTGATGAGAAAGAAGAAAAAGAGGTATTCCTGCAAGAAGAAAAAAAAGAAGAAAGAAAAGAAGATGAGGACACAGAGCAGGAACAGCTGAAAAAACAGCTTACAATTCCTGAGAACCTGGACCGGATGATAGAAGAAGTTACAAGACAGGAACTGGAGCAGGAACTTCACCGGAAGATCAAGTTAAAAGAAGGATCCGGTAAAGAACAGAGTCATTTGGATGAAACTGAAGGTGTCAGTGAGCCGACGCTTATGATCGGAGAGAAGACAGAGGAAGAGGCGGATGAGCCGACACGGATGTTTACCGGTGATATCGGAGATTTTATAAAAAAGAAAAGAGAATATGAAGATGTCCCGGAAGAAGATGCATATGAAGAGATCCTTCAGTCATGGGAAAGAAAACGCAAAGAAAAAAAGATAAAACGTGAGCGTGAAGGGAAGGATCCAAGCCGTATACCGAAGTTTATCAAAGAGAAGCATTCCTGGTCAGATCTGACAGCGAAGCAGAAGAAGGCTGTGAAAAGAATTGTGGCAGGAGCCGCTGTATTTGCGGCATTTTGCATTTTTGAAAGTTACTATGGACGTCCGGAAGCAGTGGCGGAACGTTACTGTAAGGCTTATGTAAAGGAAGACTGGAAAAAGACGGGACATCTGTCTGATCTTCCGAAGAATGGATATGCAACACAGGATGAATATACAACATATATGAAGAAGAATGCCGTTACCGGTGTAGAGGATTATCAGATAAAAGAGACGAAGGAAAATCGCCAGATAAAGATAGAGTCCGGAGGAAAACAAAGAGCATTTACGGTCGAATACAAGACAAAAACTCAAGGTAAGAACAAAGAAACCGTTGTTCTGCAAAAGCAAAAGAGACAAAGACTGCTGTTATTTGCAAACTGGAAGGTATCTTCGGACAAGATGATCGCAAATGATTTTAACCTTTATATTCCGGCTGGATCGACGGCCTGGATCGATGGAACGAAGCTTACAAAAAACGATAAGATAAAAGATGATTCCGATGGCCTGGATCAATATAAAATATCGTTGTTTGAAGGAGATCATAAGATAAGGATAGACGTTCCGTGGTTTAAGACGTATAAATCAGAATTCAAAGCATCCGATAAGGGAAGTACAACAATCTCTAAAATGAAAGTATCACAAAGCGGGAAAAAGAAGCTAGATAAGAAAATGAAAGAAATTCTGAGCAGTTATATCAAAGCTGCAAAAGAAGAAAAATCATTCTCACAAATATCAGGGTTATTTGAAAAGAATTCAAAATATGAAAAAGAGAATAAAGAATTCTATGATGATCTGAAAGAACAGTTAAGTTCAAAAGATGGTTATAAAGCGGATCAGATAACAACTGATAATTATGAAGGAAAATATGTGATCAGTGGTGTGACCGGAGTTGTGAGAGGAACGTTGTCTTATGATTATAGAGTAACATATCAGAAAGAAGATGTTACAGTTGGCAATATGAACGGAACGGTGGATGGAAGTTCGCAGATGAGTGCCGAATTCGTTTATAAAGACGGAAACTATCAGCTTCGTACAGTGAATCCGGGAAGTATCTGGTACAGGGAATCGCAATAAATAGTTTGGCAGTTACGGATAAAGTGTTTTAATAAATAAATTTTCGCGAAAATAATATAGGAAAAGGCTTGCTTTTTAAGCCTGGATATGATACGATATTCGGGCGAATGGAAGTAGGCTTTTTTTTTATGCCTAAAATCGGGCAGCATCGCAAGCTGCCACGAAACACGTTAACTAAGATTATAAAGCGAGGTGGAAGTTGTGCGTACAAGAATCACATTGGAGTGTACAGAATGCAAGCAGCGTAACTACAACATGACAAAGGATAAGAAATCTCATCCGGAACGTATGGAAACCAAGAAGTACTGCAGATTCTGTAAGAAACACACATTGCACAAAGAGACAAAATAATCGCCGCAAGAAGGAGTGAATGTCGATGAGTAGTAAGAAAACTCAGAAGGAGAGCTGGTTCAAGGGTCTTGACAGAGAATTCAAGAAGATCGTGTGGCCAGACAAGATGACAGTTGCAAAAGAGACGGCAGCGGTTGTTTCTGTATCCGTGGTCCTGGGAGCGATTATCGCACTTGTAGATTTTTTCGCCCAGTACGGAGTAGATTTATTAATTAAATAACTCAAAACGGACAAGAAAGGTGAGATTATGTCAGAGGCAAAATGGTACGTAGTTCATACCTATTCAGGGTACGAGAACAAAGTAAAAGCCAACATTGATAAGACAATCGAGAACAGACATCTTGAGGATCAGATCCTTGAAGTAAGAGTACCGCTGGAAGACGTTGTTGAGATGAAGAACGGTGTCCAGAAAGTATCTCAGAAAAAGATGTTTCCAGGCTATGTGTTGATACACATGATTATGAACGATGATACATGGTACGTTGTTCGTAATACAAGAGGTGTGACAGGATTTGTCGGACCTGGATCTAAGCCGGTGCCGCTTACAGATGCGGAGATGGCTCCTCTGGGAATCCAGAGAGAGGAAGTAGTCATGGACTACGAGGAGGGCGACACAGTCCAGGTAATCGCTGGAGCATGGGCGGATACGGTTGGTGTAATCCAGTCTATCAACATGCAGAAGCAGAGCCTTACTATTAATGTTGAGCTCTTCGGCCGCGAGACCCCGGTTGAAATTGGTTTCGCAGAAGTTAAGAAAATGTAACAGTAAGTGGGAGGGGCGTTATATGTTCCCCGCCATCACCACAAGGAGGTAATTGAAATGGCAAAAAAAGTAGAAGGTTATATTAAATTACAGATCCCAGCCGGCAAAGCTACTCCGGCACCACCGGTTGGACCTGCTCTTGGTCAGCACGGTGTAAACATCGTTGAATTTACAAAACAGTTCAACGCTAAGACAGCAGATCAGGGAGACATGATCATCCCTGTAGTTATCACAGTTTACAATGACAGAAGTTTCAGCTTCATCACAAAGACACCACCGGCAGCAGTTCTGATCAAAAAGGCCTGCAACATCAAATCTGGTTCAGGTGTGCCTAACAAAACAAAGGTTGCTACAATCACAAAAGCTCAGGTAGAGGAAATCGCTAAGACAAAGATGCCTGACCTGAACGCTGCTACAATCGAGAGCGCTATGAGCATGGTAGAAGGTACATGCCGCTCTATGGGTGTAACTGTAACAGAATAATTGATGAAGATTAATGTGGGAGGGTTATCCCGCCAATACCACTAGGAGGTTTATAGAATGAAAAGAGGAAAGAAATACGTTGAAGCTGCGAAGACAATCGACAGAGGAACACTCTACGATGTAGCAGACGCAGTATCATTAGTTAAAAAGACTGCAACAGCAAAATTCGATGAGACTATTGAAGCTCATATCAGAACTGGATGTGACGGACGTCACGCTGACCAGCAGATTCGTGGAGCAGTAGTTCTGCCACACGGAACTGGTAAAAAGGTTCGTATCCTTGTATTTGCAAAAGACGCTAAAGCAGAAGAAGCTAAAGCAGCCGGAGCAGATTTCGTAGGAGGAGAAGAACTCATTCCTAAGATCCAGAATGAAAACTGGTTTGAATTCGATGTAGTAGTAGCTACACCAGATATGATGGGTGTTGTTGGACGTCTCGGACGTGTACTCGGACCTAAGGGATTAATGCCAAACCCGAAGGCTGGTACAGTAACAATGGACGTTACAAAAGCTATCCAGGAAATCAAAGCTGGTAAGATCGAGTACAGACTTGATAAGACAAACATTATCCATGTGCCAGTAGGTAAAGCAAGCTTTACTGAAGAACAGCTTACAGACAACTTCCAGACGCTTATTGATGCGATTAACAAAGTAAGACCTGCAGCAGTTAAGGGACAGTACCTTAAGAGCGTAACTCTTACTTCTACAATGGGACCTGGTGTAAAGATCAACCCAATGAAGCTTGTTTAATCCGCAAGATAATAATGAATAAAGAACTCTGTATACAGATGTGATGCTGTATACAGAGTTTTTTTATACCTGAATATGTTAGAAAAGTTGCCGGTGGTATGTTTCGCAGATGTGTATGATAGTACATAAGAGAGTGGTCATGAATTGACAAATTGGGTGGTACCGCAGAAGTTTTAGAATATTTTAGGATGATATTAAGCTTTTGTCCCTTTAGAGGGACAGAAGCTTTTTTGGTGGAAAAATACAATCCGTTCCAACACTTCCATACACAGCCAGCAAGATAATCAGAACTTAAAGGAGGAATCATATCTATGTATCCAGAATGTGAAGAAATCATGAGGCTTGCACCGGACTACCACATAATTCCGGTATGCAAAGAGATTTATGCAGATGTTATCACACCGATCACGCCTCTTCGCAAGATTGCGGCGGTGAGTAAAAGATACTATCTGTTGGAAAGTGTAGAGGGCGGAGAAAAATGGCGGCATTTTCAGACGGTGCAATTGTGGGATCGGCAATTGTAAGGAGCGTAGCAGAGCATGGAGCAGACTGTGTAGCGTATGTAAAAGAATATGTACAGAAGATGAAAGCGGCCGTGGTAGAAGCATAAAAGACCGGATAACATAAAAGATGGAGCAGAACAAATGCAGATCGGTGTGCTGAAAAAATTTTTGTAAAAGAAAAAACAAAAAATCTCTTGACAATAACGTATGTATATGATAATCTACTAGAGGACTGCCGAAGACAGTAGGTGCTTGAAAGAGCGTAAGAACACATTTTATGCGGACGCCTACCGAGGAAAGATCGATACTAAAGTATGACTTATCAACCTCTATGTCTTTGGATATAGAGGTTTTTTTACATTTATATCTATCGGCGGTGTAAACTTACAAATCTACAAGGAGGTGCACCATTCGTGGCAAAAGTTGAATTAAAACAACCAGTTGTACAGGCTATTGCAGAGGACGTGAAAGACGCAGTAAGCGTTGTCCTTGTTGACTACCGTGGACTGACTGTTGCAGAAGATACAGAGATGCGTAAACAGTTAAGAGAAGCAGGCGTTGTCTACAAAGTTTGTAAGAACACAATGATGAAGAGAGCTTTTGAAGGAACTGATTTCGCAGCATTAGATGAGCACTTAGAAGGACCAAGCGCTATCGCAATTTCTAAAGATGATGCAACAGCTCCAGCAAGAATCCTTTGCAAATTCGCAAAGAATGCAAAAGCCCTTGAATTAAAAGCAGGTGTGGTTGAAGGAACATTATATGATACAGATGCATTAAATGAACTTGCTAAGATCCCTTCAAGAGACGAGCTTATTTCCAAATTACTTGGAAGCTTACAGTCACCTATCACAAACCTGGCACGCGTTCTCAATCAGATCGCAGAAAAAGGTGGAGCAGATGCTTGTGAAGCAGCTCCGGCAGCAGAAGAAGCTGCAGAGGCACCAGCAGCTGAATAAGCTGATGGCAGCATAATATTTTATTTCAAAAAGAAAATAAGAAAAATGGAGGAAAATAAAATGGCAAAGTTAACAACAGAAGAATTTATTGAAGCTATCAAAGAGTTATCTGTATTAGAGTTAAATGATCTTGTAAAAGCTTGTGAAGAAGAATTTGGTGTATCCGCAGCAGCAGGTGTTGTAGTTGCAGCAGCAGCTGAAGGTGGAGCAGCAGCAGAAGAGAAAGATGAGTTCGACGTAGAATTAGTTTCTGCAGGAGCAGCTAAGGTTAAAGTTATCAAAGTTGTTCGTGAAGTAACAGGACTTGGACTGAAAGAAGCTAAAGCATTAGTTGACGAAGCTCCAAAGGTAATCAAAGAAGGCGCTTCTAAAGCTGAGGCTGAGGAAATCAAGACTAAACTTGAAGCAGAAGGTGCTGAAGTTAACCTTAAATAATTCGAGTTTGATTGAATTATCAGGGCATTCCGGTGACGGGATGCCCTTTCGTATTATAGGGATGCTGAATATAAGAAAGAGCCTGCAAAGCGGATTTTTTCTTATGTTCAGCAGTACCGGCAAAGTCTTGAAAAAAACTGGAAAAAATAACATAGATTTGCTTGACATACTTGACAAGCTTATGCTATAGTAAAAAATACGCTATTGTGGATAGTTATGCCATGACTGCGTATGAAAAACAGCAAAAAATACGTTGTTTTTGAGACTCTGCAAGTTATATGGGCGGTAAAAAGCCCAGCCAGAAAAATAAATGAGGAGTGAAACGTCAATATGGAGAAAAACAGAATTCGTCCTATTAAAAGCGGAAAAAGTTCACGAATGAGTTATGCCCGACAGAAAGAAGTCGTTCAGATGCCTAACTTGATCGAAGTTCAGACAGATTCTTACAAGTGGTTTCTGGAAGAAGGGTTAAATGAAGTGTTCGATGACATTTCCCCAATCACAGACTACAGTGGAAAATTAAGCCTGGATTTCGTAGATTTTACTTTGTGTGAAGATGAAGTAAAATATACGATTGATGAGTGTAAAGAACGTGATGCAACATATGCAGCACCTCTGAAAGTCAAAGTAAGACTTCACAATAAAGAGACAGATGAAATCAATGAGCATGAGATCTTCATGGGAGATCTGCCGCTGATGACAAGAACAGGTACCTTTGTAATCAATGGTGCAGAGCGTGTTATCGTCAGCCAGTTAGTACGTTCTCCTGGTATCTATTATGCCATTGCACATGATAAATTAGGTAAAAAACTGTATTCAGCTACCGTAATCCCGAACCGTGGTGCGTGGCTGGAGTATGAGACGGATTCCAATGACGTTTTCTATGTACGTGTAGATAGAACAAGAAAGGTACCGATCACTGTGTTGATTCGTGCATTAGGAATCGGTACAAACCCAGAGATCATCGAACTCTTCGGAGAAGAGCCTAAGATCCTGGCAAGTTTTGAAAAGGATGCTGCAACAAACTATCAGGAAGGACTTCTGGAATTATATAAGAAGATCCGTCCGGGTGAGCCTTTGGCAGTAGACAGTGCTGAAAGTCTGATCACAAGTATGTTCTTTGACCCAAGACGTTATGATCTTGCAAAAGTAGGACGTTACAAGTTCAATAAGAAGCTTGCGTTAAAGAACCGTATCAGCGGTCATGTCCTGGCAGAAGATGTTGCAAGTCCGATGACAGGCGAAGTACTGGCAGAAGCCGGAACAAAGATCACAAGAGAACTGGCTTCTACAATTCAGAATAATGCAGTTCCATATGTATGGATCAGCGTAGAAGAAACAGAAAGACCGATCAAGGTCCTTTCTAATATGATGGTTGACCTTGACGCAGTTGTTGATGTTGATCCGGAAGAAGTAGGAGTTACCGAGCAGGTATACTATCCTGTACTTGCAGGAATCCTGGAGGAGACAGCAGGAGACATCGATGAGTTAAAAGATGCGATCAAGAGAGATATCCACGATCTGATTCCAAAGCATATCACAAAAGAAGATATCTTAGCTTCTATTAACTACAATATGCATCTGGAATATGGCATCGGAACTGATGATGATATTGACCACCTGGGTAACAGACGTATCCGTTCTGTAGGTGAGCTGCTTCAGAATCAGTACAGAATCGGCCTTTCACGTCTGGAAAGAGTGGTTCGTGAAAGAATGACAACACAGGATATGGAGGGAATCTCTCCACAGTCCCTGATCAATATCAAGCCTGTAACTGCAGCAGTGAAGGAGTTCTTCGGATCTTCCCAGCTGTCACAGTTCATGGATCAGAACAACCCGCTTGGTGAGCTGACTCATAAGAGACGTCTTTCAGCGTTAGGACCTGGTGGTCTGTCAAGAGACCGTGCCGGATTCGAGGTTCGAGACGTACACTACTCTCACTATGGAAGAATGTGTCCAGTAGAGACACCTGAAGGACCTAACATCGGTCTGATCAACTCCCTTGCAAGTTATGCAAGAATCAATGAATATGGATTTATCGAGGCTCCGTATCGTAAGATCAACCACGATGATCCGACAAACCCGGTAGTTACAGATGAAGTTGTATACATGACAGCGGATGAAGAAGATAACTACCATGTAGCACAAGCGAACGAACAGTTAGATAAAGAAGGACACTTCGTACGTAAGAATGTATCTGGTCGTTACCGTGAAGAGACACAGGAATATGAAAGAGGAATGTTCGATTACATGGACGTATCTCCTAAGATGGTATTCTCTGTTGCTACAGCCTTAATCCCATTCCTTCAGAATGACGATGCGAACCGTGCCCTGATGGGATCCAACATGCAGCGTCAGGCAGTACCGCTTCTGTTCACAGAGGCTCCTGTAGTAGGAACTGGTATGGAAGAAAAAGCAGCCGTTGACTCTGGTGTATGTGTAGTTGCTGAAGAAGGCGGAACAGTTGAACGTTCTACTTCTACAGAGATCACAGTTCGTCAGGACGACGGAAAACTGAAGAAATATAAATTAACAAAATTCCAGAGAAGTAACCAGAGCAACTGCTATAACCAGAGACCGATTGTCTTTAAGGGCAACAGAGTAGAAAAGGGTGAGGTTATTGCAGACGGACCATCTACATCAAATGGTGAACTTGGCCTTGGTAAGAACCCACTGATCGGATTCATGACATGGGAAGGTTACAACTACGAGGATGCCGTTCTGTTAAGTGAAAGACTGGTACAGGATGATGTATATACATCTATTCATATTGAAGAATATGAAGCAGAAGCACGTGATACAAAGCTTGGACCAGAAGAGATCACACGTGACATCCCAGGTGTCGGCGATGACGCACTGAAAAATCTGGATGAAAGAGGTATCATTCGTGTCGGAGCTGAAGTCCGTGCCGGAGATATCCTGGTAGGTAAGGTTACTCCTAAGGGAGAGACAGAACTTACAGCCGAAGAAAGACTGCTTCGTGCGATCTTTGGTGAGAAAGCCCGTGAAGTAAGAGATACTTCCCTGAAAGTACCTCACGGAGAATACGGTATTGTAGTAGATGCCAAGGTATTTACAAGAGAAGGCGGAGACGAGATGTCACCGGGAGTAAACCAGTCAGTTCGTATCTACATCGCTCAGAAGAGAAAGATCTCTGTCGGTGATAAGATGGCCGGACGTCATGGTAACAAGGGTGTCGTTTCCCGTGTACTTCCAGTAGAAGATATGCCGTTCCTTCCGAACGGACGTCCTCTGGACATCGTGCTGAACCCACTGGGTGTGCCTTCACGTATGAATATCGGTCAGGTCCTGGAGATTCACCTGTCCCTGGCTGCAAAGGCACTTGGATTCAATATCGCAACTCCTGTATTCGACGGAGCAAACGAGATTGATATTATGGATACTCTTGATCTGGCTAATGACTATGTCAACTTAAGCTGGGAAGAGTTTGAAGCAAAACATAAAGAAGAACTTCTTCCGGAAGTACTGCAGTATCTGTCAGACAACAGAGAACACAGAAAACTCTGGAAAGGTGTTCCAATTTCAAGAGATGGTAAGGTCCGCCTGCGTGACGGACGTACGGGTGAGTACTTCGACAGCCCTGTAACCATCGGACACATGCATTATCTGAAACTGCACCACCTGGTAGACGACAAGATCCATGCACGTTCTACAGGTCCTTACTCACTGGTTACACAGCAGCCATTAGGAGGAAAAGCTCAGTTCGGTGGACAGCGTTTCGGAGAGATGGAGGTATGGGCACTGGAAGCTTATGGTGCATCATACACACTGCAGGAAATCCTGACTGTGAAGTCAGATGATGTCATCGGACGTGTGAAGACATACGAAGCAATCATCAAGGGTGAAAATATTCCTGAACCGGGAATTCCGGAATCCTTCAAGGTATTGCTCAAAGAGTTACAGTCACTCGGACTGGACGTACGTGTCTTACGTGATGACAATACAGAAGTGGAGATCATGGAAACTTCCGATATGGGAGAGACAGATTTCCGTTCTCTGATCGAGGGAGACAGAAGATATCGTAATGATGATGACGAAGACTTTGGTAAACACGGATACAGCAAACAGGAATTCCAGGGTGAAGAACTGGTTGATGTAGAAGAAGAACCAGAATCAGACGATGATTTCGATATGAACTTTGAAGAAAATGATGACTATGATTTCGGCGATTCATCTGACGATGAATAGGAAGGGGTCCAAAGTATGCCAGAAAATAATAAGGAACAAACTTATCAGCCAATGACTTTTGATGCGATCAAGATCGGTTTGGCATCACCTGAAAAGATTCTGGAATGGTCAAAAGGAGAAGTTACCAAACCAGAGACCATCAACTATAGAACTTTAAAACCAGAAAAAGACGGACTGTTCTGCGAAAAGATCTTCGGACCAAGCAAGGACTGGGAATGCCACTGTGGAAAGTATAAAAAGATCCGCTATAAAGGTGTGGTCTGCGACCGTTGTGGTGTTGAAGTAACAAAAGCAAGTGTACGTCGTGAGCGCATGGGCCATATCGCCCTTGCCGCTCCGGTATCACACATCTGGTACTTCAAGGGAATTCCAAGCCGTATGGGACTGATCTTGGATCTGTCCCCAAGAACTCTGGAAAAAGTACTGTACTTCGCTTCTTATATTGTACTGGATAAGGGCGAGTCAGACCTGATGTACAAACAGGTATTATCAGAGGCTGAATATCAGGAAGCAAGAGAAAAATGGGGAAGCGCATTCCGTGTAGGAATGGGTGCAGAATCCATCAAAGAGCTTCTTGAGAACATTGATCTTGAGAAAGAATATACAGAACTGACAGAAGGCCTGAAGGGTGCAACCGGACAGAAACGTGCAAGAATCGTAAAACGTCTGGAAGTAGTAGAAGCTTTCCGTGAGTCTGGTAACAAACCAGAATGGATGATCATGACAAATATCCCGGTTATCCCGCCGGATCTTCGTCCAATGGTACAGCTGGATGGTGGACGTTTTGCAACATCTGACCTGAATGATCTGTACAGAAGAATCATCAACAGAAATAACCGTCTGAGACGTCTTCTTGAATTAGGCGCTCCGGACATTATCGTTAGAAACGAAAAGAGAATGCTTCAGGAAGCTGTAGATGCCCTGATCGACAATGGCCGCCGTGGCCGTCCGGTAACAGGACCTGGTAACAGAGCACTGAAATCTCTTTCTGACATGCTGAAAGGTAAGTCCGGACGTTTCCGTCAGAACCTGCTTGGTAAGCGTGTTGACTACTCTGGACGTTCCGTTATCGTCGTAGGACCGGAACTTAAGATCTACCAGTGTGGTCTGCCAAAAGAAATGGCAATCGAGCTGTTCAAACCATTCGTTATGAAAGAACTGGTTCAGAACGGAACAGCACACAATATCAAAAATGCTAAGAAGATGGTAGAAAGACTTCAGCCAGAAGTATGGGACGTTCTGGAAGAAGTAATCAAAGAGCATCCGGTTATGTTGAACCGTGCTCCTACACTGCACAGACTTGGTATCCAGGCATTCGAGCCAATCCTTGTAGAGGGTAAGGCTATCAAGCTTCATCCACTGGTTTGTACAGCGTTCAACGCCGACTTCGACGGAGACCAGATGGCTGTCCATCTGCCACTGTCAGTAGAAGCCCAGGCAGAGTGCCGTTTCTTACTTCTGTCACCAAACAACTTACTGAAACCGTCTGATGGTGGTCCGGTAGCCGTTCCTTCACAGGATATGGTACTTGGTATCTACTATCTGACTCAGGAGCGTCCTGGTGCCAAGGGAGAGGGCATGATCTTCAAGAGCTTCAACGAGGCACTGCTTGCTTATGAGAACGCAGCAGTTACACTCCATTCACGTGTAAAAGTACGTGTATCTAAGAAGATGCCGGACGGAACCGTGAAGACAGGAACTGTAGAATCTACAGTCGGACGTTTCATGTTTAATGAAATCATCCCACAGGATCTTGGATTTGTAGACCGTGAAGTAGAAGGAAATGAACTCCTTCTGGAAGTTGATTTCCACGTAGGAAAGAAACAGCTGAAACAGATCCTTGAGAAAGTTATCAATACACATGGTGCTACTGCAACAGCAGAAGTACTTGACCATGTAAAGGCTATGGGTTACAAGCTTTCAACAAGAGCTGCCATGACTGTATCTATTTCTGACATGACGGTACCTCCGCAGAAACCGGAGATGATCAAGAATGCTCAGGATACTGTAGATAAGATCACAAAGAACTTCAAGCGTGGTCTCATCACAGAAGAAGAAAGATATAAAGAAGTCGTAGAGACATGGAAAGCAACTGACGATGCCCTTACAAAGGCACTGCTTGACGGTCTTGATAAATATAACAACATCTTCATGATGGCCGATTCCGGAGCCCGTGGATCTGACAAACAGATCAAACAGCTTGCTGGTATGCGTGGTCTGATGGCCGATACAACAGGTCATACGATCGAGCTGCCAATCAAGTCTAACTTCCGTGAAGGTCTGGACGTATTGGAGTACTTCATGTCTGCACATGGAGCTCGAAAAGGTATGTCAGATACTGCTCTTCGTACAGCCGATTCCGGATACCTGACAAGACGTCTGGTAGACGTATCGCAGGAGCTGATCATCCACGAAGTAGACTGTGCAAAACCTGGAATGCCGATTCCGGGAATGTATGTAAAAGCATTCATGGATGGAAACGAGGTCATCGAAAGCTTACAGGAACGTATCACAGGACGTTACATCTGTGAGAACATTGTAGACAAAGATGGAAATATCCTTGTAAAAGCAAACCATATGGTAACACCTAAGCGTGCAGAACTGATCTGCAAGAAGGGTGTTGACGAGAAGGGTGAACCGCTGACACAGATTAAGATCCGTACAATCCTTACATGCCGTTCACACAGCGGTGTATGTGCAAAATGTTACGGAGCCAACATGGCAACTGGTGAGCCGGTACAGGTTGGTGAAGCTGTCGGAATCATCGCCGCACAGTCAATCGGAGAACCTGGTACACAGCTGACTATGAGAACATTCCATAGTGGTGGTGTAGCCGGTGGAGATATCACACAGGGTCTTCCTCGTGTCGAGGAGCTTTTCGAGGCAAGAAAGCCTAAGGGACTTGCAATCATCACAGAGATCGCAGGAACTGCTAACTTAAATGACACTAAGAAGAAACGTGAGATCATCGTTACAAATAGAGAAACAGGCGAATCCAAAGCATATCTGATCCCTTATGGATCACGTATTAAAGTAGCTGACGGAGCTGAGCTTGAAGCCGGTGACGAACTGACAGAAGGTAGTGTAAACCCACACGATATCCTGAGAATCAAGGGACTTCGTGCCGTACAGGATTACATGATCCAGGAAGTTCAGAGAGTTTACCGTCTGCAGGGTGTAGAAATCAACGATAAGCATATCGAGGTTATCGTTCGTCAGATGCTGAAGAAGATCCGTATCGAAGAGTCCGGAGACACAGAATTCCTTCCGGGAACAAATGTTGACAGACTTGAGTTTGAGGATGTAAATGAAGCTCTGGAAGCAGAAGGTAAAGAACCTGCAACAGGTGAGCAGATCATCATGGGTATTACAAAAGCTTCCCTTGCTACAAATTCATTCCTGTCAGCCGCTTCATTCCAGGAGACAACAAAAGTCCTGACAGAAGCTGCTATCAAAGGTAAAGTCGATCCGCTGGTAGGTCTGAAAGAGAACGTTATCATCGGTAAACATATCCCAGCCGGAACAGGTATGAGAAAATACCGTGACATCAAGCTGAATACAGAGATGGAAATGGAAGACGAACTGGACTTTGAAGATGATTTTGATTTTGAATTCGGAGATGCAGAAGATGTGAAGCAGGAAGGTGCTTCTGATGAGGAAGCAGTAACTGCAACATCTGAAGACGAAGAATAAAATAGAACAGTTTATAAAGAGAAATCATTCACATGCGAAAGTGTGAATGATTTCTTTTTTATTGCCATGCGTTCGTAAGGAGCTGCCGGTGGCAGGTCCTGTAGATAACATCTATTAATCTTCTGACTTTTTAAAAAAAAGAAGTTTATGGATATTTATCAAAGAACAATAGAATAAATTGACTTTTATATTCAGAAAGTCTATAATAATTGTCAGTGAGAATCGGCGAAAAAAAGCAACAGATTCTGTCAACATTTAAGAAAGGTTGGGTTTCTATTATGGATCAAGGTAAACTTACAAGAGTATTAAAATCAATGGAGGAGCATGAGATTCCACAGATGATCATTTCTGATCCTGTTGCGATTTTCTATCTGACAGGAAAATGGATCTTTCCAGGAGAAAGACTTCTGGCATTGTATCTGAATGTGAACGGAAATCATAAGATGATGATCAACAAATTATTCCCACAGGAGTCAGATCTCGGAGTAGATATTATTTACTATGATGATATCGAAGACGGAGTAGAGATCTTAAGCAAATATGTGGAAAAAGATAAGACTATGGGAATCGACAAGACATGGCCTTCTAAATTCCTTATTCGTCTGCAGGAACTGGGCGGAGGAAGCAAATTCGTGAACGGATCTCCGATCATCGATTACATCCGTATGGTAAAAGATGAGAAAGAACAGGATCTCATGAGAAAGTCTTCTAAGATAAATGATATTGCTATGGACAAGATCATTCCATGGGTAGCAAAAGGATTAACAGAGAAAGAATTAAATGCAAAGATGCGTGAGATCTACAAAGAACTCGGATGCGAAGACGTATCATTCGATCCAATTACAGCATATGGACACGGTGCTGCAGATCCACATCATGTAACAGATGATTCAAAAGGAAAACGCGGAGACTGTGTAATCCTTGACATCGGTGGATTCAAAGACAATTATGCATCAGATATGACAAGAACTGTATTCATTGGGGAAGTATCTGACCGTGCAAGAGAAGTATACAATGTAGTATTAGAGGCTAACTTACGTGGTATTGCAGCTGCAAAACCAGGTAACAGAATGTGCGATGTTGACCTTGCAGCAAGAAACTACATCGAAGAAAAAGGATTCGGAGAATACTTCACACACAGAACAGGACATTCTATCGGACTGGAAGATCACGAGTTCGGTGATGTATCATCTGTTAACACAGATATCATCAAAGTTGGACAGTGCTTCTCAGTAGAGCCGGGAATCTACCTTCCAGATGAGAACATCGGTGTTCGTATCGAAGACCTTGTACTTATTACAGAAGATGGATGCGAAGTCCTGAATGACTATACAAAAGAACTGATTGTTGTACCAGAAGAGTAGAAGAACAGTATTGTATGCCTTCGGGGACAATTGCAGATAAGTCAGTAACAGCGTAATGCAAGAGCAGAGGAACAAAAAATGTTTCACTGCTCTTTTTCTCTGTATGTATTATCGGCAGATTTTACACTTGTTTACATTACTCTGTTAGTGTGTTAAAATGGCGGTAAACAATATTATCGAGAAAATATTACAGGAGGGAACAAAGATGACAAGAGATCAGGCGTATGAAATCTTAACCAAATATATGAAAGGAGAACATTATATCACACATTCTCTGGCTGTGGAGGCAATTATGAGGGGACTTGCCAAACGTCTTGCACCGGATGATGTAGAATATTGGGGAATTGCAGGACTTTTGCATGATCTTGATGAGGAGCAGTGTGACTGGCAGCATGATCTTAGCGTACATGGACCGACATCTGTAGAAATCCTAAAGAAAGAAGGAATTGATGATCCGATCCTTTTCGGAGCCATTTGTGCACATAATCCAAAAAGCGGTGTAAAAGCTAGAACTAAGATTCAGTATGCACTTCTTGCAGCAGATCCGATGAGTGGATTTTTAAAAGCGGTTGCACAGATTTATCCGGATAAAAAGATCGCAAGTGTAAAAAGAAAATCCGTATTAAAGCGTTTTAACGAAGCAAGATTCGCAAAAGGAGCCAACAGAGATTACATGGAAAGTATTGAGTTTACAGGTTTGATGCTGGAAGATCTGATTGATATAGGTCTGGAAGAAATGTGCGCTATATCCGATGAACTTGGTTTATAAACGAAAACAATATAATATAAAAAGAAATACATCATTTCGCAGGTTACTTCAAAAAACGAAGAATCAGCTTCAATGATGTATTTCTTTTTATATTATATTATTATTCGTAACGTTCGTCGATGACACGTTTGGTCTTTTTCTCGCTTCGAGGCAACAAGCCGATCTCTACTACTTTTACAAGCGGTGTAAATCCAATACGGCTTTTAACTTTAGAAGCAATACGTTTTGCGAGATCCAGGAAGTCTACGGTTCCGTTTGTCTCAACATAGATACGCATGGTATCTTTTCCTTCCAGATGAGAGATACGGATTTGGTATTCACTGGATACCTCAGGAAATTCTTTCAGGATTTCCTCAATCTGTGCAGGGAATACGTTGACACCTTTAATCTTCATCATATCGTCTGTACGTCCCATGATGGTATCAAGACGAGGGAATTTGCTTCCACAAGGGCAGTCTCCAGGAATGATACGGGAAAGGTCGTGGGTACGGTAACGGATAAGAGGAGCCCCCTCTTTTACTAATGTAGTAATGACAATCTCTCCAAGTTCACCGTCAGGTAATACTTCGCCTGTAACAGGATCAATAATTTCGATGTAAATATAATCATCCCAGTAGTGCATACCACAGTCATGGGAACAACTGATTCCAATTCCTGGTCCGTAGATCTCGGTCAGGCCATAGATATCATAGATTTCTATACCAAGTTCCTCTGTGATACGTTTCCGCATCTTTTCACCCCAGCGTTCGGAACCAATGATACCTTTTTTAAGATGAATCTTGTCTTTAATCCCTCGTTTTTGGATTTCTTCTGCAAGAAGAAGGGCATAAGATGAGGTAGAACCAAGAACGGTTGTTTTCATATCCATCATCATCTGTAACTGTTTGTCCGTGTTACCAGGTCCCATTGGAATAACCATGCTGCCTAATCTTTCTGCTCCTGCCTGGAAACCGATTCCGGCGGTCCAGAGACCATATCCCGGTGTAATCTGGATGCGGTCCATATTTGTCATACCGGCCATTTCATAACAACGTTTGAACATGACAGCCCAGTCATCAACATCTTTCTGGGTATATGGGATGATGACAGGCAGTCCTGTTGTACCGGAAGATGAATGAATGCGGACAATTTTTTCTTCCGGGGCAGTCATAAGTCCAAGAGGATAAGCATTTCTCAGATCATTTTTTTCGGAAAACGGAAGCTTCTGAAAATCTTCAGCAGACTGGATGCTGTTAACGCCGGCTTCTTCTAATTTCTTTCCATAGAAACTTTCTGCGGAAAGAAGTGCCTTGATCTGTTTGTTGACTTGTGCGATTTGTGTTTCAGTAATTTGCATATGTATGCCCTCGCCTTTCTTTTGGTGTGCTCCTATATATCAATAATGCAGGAGCGGTTGGTTAATGATAGATCTGATTGTTATATATTGTAATTCAGTGCCCGGAGATTCATCTCGTGGAACTTCTCCGGAAGTGTCTGCTTCATAATGCTTTCGATTTCAGAGATGGTAAAATCCAATACTCCGGTACGGATGGCGGCTCCTAAAAGTACCATATTCAGTACCTTGGAGGAACCAATATCGCTGCATGCCTGATCAGCATTTACAAAGGTGAGATTCGGAACATTTGCTTTCAGGTAATCGAGCATCTGGGGGGCATCGTAGTCAAAACCACTTAGAGTAGCAGTAACAGGTTTAACTGCACGGGTGCTTACAACAACGTGTCCACCGGTTTTCAGGTAAGGAAGCATCCGGACCGTTTCACCAGGTTCAAATCCTATAATAAGATCAGCAGTTCCTGTTTCGATCATAGGAGAATACAGATCATTTCCCATACGAAGATGACTGAATACACTTCCGCCTCGTTGTGCCATACCGATCGTTTCGGCACTCATGACCGGAATATCTTTACTCATGGCTGCTGCTGCGAGCAGCTTGGAAGCGAGGACAGTTCCCTGACCACCAACTCCACAGAGGACAATATTTTTCTGATTATTCATGATCTTCACCTCCTGTAATAGCAGTTACCGGGCAGACCTGACTGCAAAGGCCGCATCCTGTACACATTGAACTGTCAATACAGACATTGCCGTTATTAAGAACGATAGCCGGGCATCCCAGTTCTTTTATACATTTTTTACAGCCGATACATTTGTCAGAGGAAACATGAAGAGGTGCGGCCGGTTTTGTGACTGCAATGCAAGGTGATTTGAAAATGATTGCCTTCACACCGGAACGCTCTGCCATCTTCTGTACGCATTCTACAGATGTATGCAGGTCTAATGGATTAACAGTTTCAACGTCTGTTACACCGATTCCGTGAAGTACCTGTTCGATATTGATTTTTTGGACAATCTCTCCCATAACAGTGTGTCCGGTTCCGGGATGAGGCTGATGACCGGTCATGGCAGTTGTGGAGTTATCCAGTACAATGAGTACCATATTGGCCTGATTATAAACGGCATTAACAACACCTGTGATTGCAGATGCAAAAAAGGTAGAGTCGCCGACGAATGCGAAACAAGTTGTATCGGGTTCAACTTTTTCTACCCCTTGTGCAATATTCAGTCCGGCACCCATACACAGACAGGTGTCAACCATGTCGAGCGGCATGGCATTTCCAAGTGTGTAACAGCCAATATCCCCACAGAAAATAGTTTTCTTTCCCTTCATAGCTTTTTTGACCGCGTAGAAAGAAGCACGGTGCGGACATCCGGCACAGAGTACCGGCGGACGGACCGGAAGTTCCGGCGCTACAGGAAGTCCGGCGTCTTTCCGGTCGGAAAGGCCGAGAAAAGTATTAATATAGGAAGTTACGCTGTCTCTGGTATTTTCTCCGGCACAGGCAGTGTCTCCGCTTAGTTTTCCACGTATTTTTACCGGAAGGTGGTATTTCCCACAGATGTAGGTAAGTTCCCGCTCGATGACCGGATCTAATTCCTCCAGACAAAGAACTTCATCCAGACCAGTCAGAAATTCAACGGCCAGTTTTTCCGGAAATGGATGAGGAGTTGCAACTTTTAAGTTTTTTACCATACCAGTGTTCTTTAATGTTTCCATTGCATAGGTATAACTGATTCCTCCGGTTGCAATCCCTTTCTTTGAATCTTTAAATGTTTCGCAGGACGGATGAATCTTATTCTTGTCATAAGAAGAAAAGACATCTGATAATTCTCTGTTTCGCGCTTCGATCTTCTGGTGATTCATGAAAGATAATCTTGGGAAGATGACCCAGCGTTTGGAATCTTTGATGAATCCTTCGGGTTTATGCTGCGTAAATTCTTTCTCGTCCTTTACTGTGACGGAGGCATAGCCATGACAGACTCTTGTGGTTGGTCGTAAGAACACAGGAGTACCATATTCTTCAGAATACTCGAAAGCTTCCTGGATCATCTCATACGCTTCCTGAGCGGATGATGGATCAAAGCAAGGGAGTTTGGAAAATCTGGAAAAATGCCTGGTATCCTGCTCGGTCTGAGAAGAGATCGGGCCAGGATCATCTGCGACAAGAATGACCATTCCTCCTTTGATTCCAACATATTCCAGGCTCATCAAAGGATCAGATGCCACATTTAGTCCGACCTGTTTCATAGTTACCATTGACCGGGCTCCGGCATAAGCTGCTCCGGCAGCCAGTTCCATTGCGGCTTTTTCATTCACGGACCATTCTACGTAGACATCGTCCGGCCGGTTTTTGGCAACTGTTTCGAGCACTTCGGTAGATGGTGTTCCGGGATAGCCTGCCACAACATTGACGCCGGCGGCAACAGCACCGAGGGCAATGGCAGCATTTCCCATTAAAAATTCTTTATGCATAATTTCACCTCAAATTGAATTATTTCATTTTTAAATAGTATAATATGTTCGGTAAAGAAATGCAATCGTTTGGTAACGTGATAAAGTGAAAGAGCGAAATGATACAAAAAATAAGACAGCATCTTTCAGTTAACCAAGATATATGATAGAATAATCCTATTACCTGAAAGAATATAAATAAAGAAGAGGAAGAACTGAACATGAAAAAATATGACTATTTGGTAGTTGGTTCCGGATTATACGGAGCAGTGTTTGCACATGAGGCCAGGAAAACGGGAAAATCCGTTCTGGTGATCGATAAACGCCCGAATATTGCCGGAAATGTATATACGGAAGAGATAGAAAAAATCCATGTACATAAATATGGTGCACATATATTCCATACAAATAACAAAAAAGTATGGAATTATATTACACAGTTCGCAGAGTTTAACCGTTTTACGAATTCGCCGGTGGCTAATTATAAGGGTGAATTGTATTCACTTCCTTTTAATATGTATACATTTAATAAGATGTGGGGAGTAGTTACTCCGGAGGAAGCAAAAGCGAAGATTGAAGAGCAGAGAAAAGAGATAACAAAAGAGCCGGAGAATCTGGAAGAACAGGCAATTTCCCTGGTTGGAAGAGACATTTACGAAAAGCTGATCAAGGGATATACGGAGAAGCAGTGGGGACGTGACTGCAGGGAACTTCCGGCGTTTATTATCAAAAGACTTCCTGTGCGTCTGACATTTGATAATAATTATTTTAATGCGTTATATCAGGGAATTCCTGTCGGAGGATATACAAAGATGGTTGAAAATCTTCTGGATGGAATCGAAGTCCGTCTGAATACAGAGTATCTGGAGAATAAAGAGGCGTTAGATGCGCTGGCCGAGAAAGTTATTTATACCGGACCGATCGATGCATATTTCGGATATGAACTTGGAACACTGGAATACAGATCAGTAAGATTTGAGACAGAACTTCTGGATCAGGAAAATTATCAGGGGAATGCCGCAGTCAATTATACAGACCGTCAGACACCATGGACTCGTATTATTGAGCATAAATGGTTTGAGTTTGGAAAAGATTCAGAAGGAAATGACATTCCAAAGACTGTAATCAGCCGGGAATACAGTTCGGAGTGGAAACTGGGGGATGAACCATATTATCCGGTTAATGATGAAAAGAATGGTGCCCTTTATGCCAGATATAAAAAAATGGCAGAAAAAGAAGAAAAGGTGATCTTTGGAGGACGCCTTGGAGAATACAAATATTATGACATGGATGCAGTGATTGCATCATCACTGGAACTGTGTGAAAAAGAACTTGGAATGAAAGCAGAATAGTGATTGTTGAGTAAAAAGTATGCATATGTACGAAAGATGTCTTTGCACATATGCGTACTTTTTTGCCACTTTTGCTTGAACTTAATCTTGATACCAACTATAATGGTGGCAGTTACTTGATAACGGAATGACTAAAAATTTTTATTTTAGGAGAATACATATGGGAAGATATTTCGGAACAGATGGCTTCCGTGGAGAAGCCAATAATAATTTAACAGCAGATCATGCATATAAGATCGGAAGATTTCTTGGATGGTATTACGGAGAAGTAAAGCGTCGTAACGGTGATGATACACCAGCTCGTATTGTGATCGGAAAAGATACAAGACGTTCAAGCTATATGTTTGAATATACACTGGTTGGCGGTCTGGTAGCTTCGGGAGCGGATGCTTACCTGCTTCATGTTACGACGACACCGTCTGTAGCTTATGTGGCAAGAACCGATGGGTTTGACTGTGGTATTATGATCTCGGCAAGCCATAATCCGTATTATGATAACGGAATCAAGCTGATCAACGGTAATGGAGAGAAGATGGATGAAGGAACGATTGCACTGGTAGAAGACTATCTGGATGGCAAGCTGGAAGTATTTGGGGAAAATTATGAAGAGATTCCGTTTGCACATACATCTAAGATCGGACGTACGGTAGACTATGTATCAGGAAGAAATCGTTATATCGGTTATCTGATCTCACTGGGACTTTATTCTTTCAAGGGAGTGAAAGTCGGACTTGACTGTGCGAACGGAAGTTCATGGAACCTCGCAAAATCCGTATTTGATGCTCTGGGAGCAAAGACTTATGTTATCAATGCAGAACCTGATGGAACCAATATTAATAATAATGCAGGATCTACACATATTGGCGGCCTGCAGAAATTCGTGGTTGAGAATGGTCTGGATGTCGGATTCGCTTATGACGGAGATGCAGACAGATGTCTTTGCGTTGATGAAAAAGGAAATCTGGTAGATGGAGATGCGATCCTTTACATTTATGGAAAATATATGAAAGAGCGAGGCAAACTGGAGAATAATACAGTTGTTACAACGGTTATGTCTAATTTTGGATTATACAAAGCATTTGATGAGGCTGGAATCGGTTATGCGAAGACTGCAGTCGGAGACAAATATGTATACGAATATATGACAAAGAATGGCTGTATCCTTGGTGGAGAACAGTCAGGTCATATTATTTTTTCAAAATACGCTTCTACAGGAGACGGTATCCTTACAAGTCTTAAGATGATGGAAGTTATGATGGCAAGAAAGAAGAAGATGAGCGAACTGCTGGATGGACTTACCATTTATCCACAGGTTCTTGAAAATGTACGTGTGACAGATAAAAAGGCTGCTCAGGATGACGCAGATGTGCAGGCAGCAGTAAAAGCTGTTACAGAAGCACTTGGAGATACCGGTCGTATTCTTGTGCGTGAATCAGGAACAGAGCCGCTTCTTCGTGTAATGGTTGAAGCCGAGACAGAGGAAGTCTGTAGAAAATATGTAGACCAGGTTGTGGATGTTGTAAAGGCTAAAGGACATATTGCAAGTTAGAAAGATACATGAATGACACTGGAAGAATAGACTATATTAAGAATTTTTACAGGGAGAAAAGATAATATGTGTGGAATTGTAGGATTTACAGGTGAACATCAGGCAGCACCCATCTTGTTAGATGGCCTGGCAAAACTGGAATATCGTGGATATGACTCTGCAGGAATCGCTGTACGTGACGGTGATGCAGATGTAGAAGTTATTAAGGCAAAAGGAAGACTGAAAGTTTTAGCAGAGAAGACCAATGATGGAGAAACTGTAAAAGGAACTTGTGGTATCGGACATACCAGATGGGCAACTCATGGAGAACCGTCTGAGAACAATGCACATCCGCATAAAAGTGATGACGGAAATGTAGTAGCTGTTCATAATGGTATCATCGAAAATTATCAGGAATTAAAAGATAAACTTGTACGAAAAGGATATACATTTTACTCAGAGACAGATACAGAAGTAGCAGTAAAACTGGTAGATTACTATTATAAAAAATATGAAGGAACACCGGTAGATGCAATTAATCATGCACTTGTGCGTATCCGTGGATCATATGCACTTGCAATGATGTTCAAAGATTATCCGGAAGAAATCTATGTAGCAAGAAAAGACAGCCCGATGATCTTAGGAGTTGCAAACGGAGAATCTTATATCGGTTCAGATGTTCCTGCGATCCTGAAATATACAAGAGATGTATATTATATTGGAAACCAGGAGATGGCACGTGTCCGCAAAGGAGAGATTACATTCTATAATCTGGATGGCGATGAGATCGAAAAAGAATTAAAAACAGTTGAATGGGATGCAGAGGCAGCAGAAAAAGCTGGATATGAGCATTTTATGATCAAAGAGATCCATGAACAGCCGAAGGCTGTTTCAGATACTCTGAATTCTGTTGTAAAAGACGGTGCGATCGATCTTTCAGAAGTCGGACTTTCAGAAGAAGAGATTAAAGAGATCAGCCAGATCTATATTGTAGCGTGTGGATCTGCATATCATGTCGGAGTGGCAGCACAGTATGTTATGGAAGACCTGGCAAGAATCCCGGTACGTGTAGAACTTGCATCAGAGTTCAGATATCGTAATCCGATCCTCGATCCTAAGGGACTGGTTATTATCATCAGTCAGTCAGGAGAGACTGCCGACAGTCTTGCAGCCCTCAGAGAATCTAAGAAACAGGGTGTAAAGACACTTGGAATTGTGAACGTGATCGGCTCATCTATTGCGAGAGAAGCAGATAATGTATTCTATACACTTGCAGGACCGGAGATTGCGGTTGCAACAACAAAAGCGTACAGTACACAGCTGATCGCAACTTACACACTGGCAATTCAGTTTGCTAAGATCAGAGGTCAGATTACAGAGGAACAGTATACTGGATATATCGAAGAACTGAAGGCGATTCCGGATAAGATCAGCAGAATCATTGAAGACAAAGAAAGACTTCAGTGGTTTGCATCCAAACAGGTGAATGCAAAAGACATTTTCTTTATCGGACGTGGAATTGATTATGCAATTTCATTAGAGGGAAGTCTTAAGATGAAAGAAATCAGTTATATTCATTCTGAAGCATATGCAGCAGGAGAATTAAAACATGGAACGATTTCTCTGATTGAAGACGGTACACTCGTTATCGGAGTACTGACTCAGCCGGCATTATATGAAAAGACACTGAGTAACATGGTAGAGTGTAAGAGCCGTGGCGCATATCTGATGGGTCTTACGACATTTGGACACTATAATATTGAAGAAAATGCAGATTTCTCTGTATATATTCCAAAGACAGATCCACACTTTGCAACATCACTTGCAGTGATTCCGCTCCAGTTACTTGGATATTATGTATCTGTGGCAAAAGGGCTTGATGTAGATAAGCCGAGAAACCTTGCGAAGAGTGTAACAGTAGAATAGGTCCCGAAATTGTGCTATACTAATCCTAACCGTGAAAAAGACAAATGAATAAAGGAGAAAGAAGATTATGAAAACAGCATTAGTCATCATGGCTGCGGGAATGGGGTCTCGTTTCGGTGGTGGAATCAAGCAGTTAGAACCGGTTGGCCCGAATGGAGAGATTATTATGGATTATTCTATCCATGATGCAATTGAAGCCGGATTTAATAAAGTTGTATTTATCATCCGTAAGGATATTAAGGAAGCATTTCATGACGCGATCGGAAAGCGTATCGAAGGGATCTGTAATAGGTTGAACGTAGAATTCGCTTACGCTTATCAGGAATTAGATGATCTTCCGGAAGAAATCAAAAAACCTGTGGATAGAAGTAAACCATGGGGAACGGGACAGGCAGTTCTGGTGTGTAAAGACATCATCAAAGAACCGTTTGTTGTTATTAATGCAGATGATTATTATGGAAAAGAAGCATTTGTAAAGATCCATGAATTTCTGATTAATAATTATACTCCGGAAAGATCGAAAGAACTCTGCATGGCAGGTTTTATTCTTGGTAATACTTTAAGTGATAATGGAACTGTTACAAGAGGAATCTGTGCAGTGGATGAGAATGATTATCTGACGGATGTTATGGAAACCTATGAAATCAAAAAAACAGAGGATGGAGCAGAATCACAGGGAAATAAAATAAATGTGAATTCGCATGTATCTATGAATATGTGGGGATTGACACCGGAATTTGTGGGACTTTTGGAAGAAGGCTTTGTAGAATTCTTTGAAAATATCAAGGGAGACGAAGCAAAAGAACTGAAAGGAGAATACCTGCTTCCAATCTATATTGACGAGCTTTTGAAAAAAGGAAAAGTAAGTGTCAAACTTCTGGAGACACAGGATAAATGGTTTGGTGTTACTTATAAAGAAGATAAACCTGTTGTAGTAGAGTCATTTGCAAAATTGATCGCAGATGGCGTATATCGAAAAGATCTGTTCTCAGATCTGCAGGCATAAAATCCGGAGTCAGATATCCGAGACATAGTAAAGAATCAAAAAGACAGGAAAAAATATGACAGAAAACAGGATGAAGAGAAAAAAGACAGGAATAATCTGGCTGATCTTTACGATCATCTGGATGTCAGTGATTTTTTCTTTTTCGGCTAAAAAAGCGGTAGAATCGGAGGGAATGAGCCATTCGGTAGGAAAAGAGATCGGGAGGCTGATAGTCCCGCAATTTACATCCTGGTCAGAAGAACGGCAGGAGCAGTTTGCGAAAATGATTGATTTCCCGGTACGCAAATGTGCGCATGCAACAGAGTACGCGGTCCTTGGTGTGCTGATACTGAGGACGGCGTATTCTTTTTCGGAAGACAGCGGGAAACGGTCCATGCTGATCTGCTGGTGTGCAGGTACAGCATATGCGGCAAGTGACGAATTACATCAGTTGTTTGTGCCGGGCAGGAGCTGTCAGTTCAGAGATGTATGCATCGATAGTGCCGGTGTATTGGCGGGAGTATTAGTATTTAGCTTGATAAAGCATGAAATCGTAAAATATAAGGAAAAGAAAAAATCTTGTAAAAACTAAGAAAAAAGTGGCAGAAAACGTGAAAAAATCAAGGAAAATCCCTTGACAAGTATCATGATTCGTAATAAACTAAACAAGCGTGCATAGGAACGTTTTGTTTTGATGTACGACTATTCACAAGATGAATAAGCAACTTATTATAATCGTAGGAGGTGAAAGAAATGCCAACATTTAACCAGTTAGTAAAAAAAGGACGTCAGACATCTGTAAAGAAGTCTACAGCACCGGCACTTCAGAAAGGATACAACTCTTTAAAGAAGAGAAGCACTGATACTTCTGCTCCACAGAAGAGAGGTGTTTGTACAGCTGTTAAGACTGCTACACCTAAGAAACCTAACTCAGCTCTTAGAAAGATCGCCAGAGTACGTCTGTCTAACGGAATCGAAGTAACAAGCTACATCCCAGGAGAAGGACACAACCTTCAGGAGCATAGCGTTGTTTTGATCCGTGGAGGAAGAGTAAAAGACCTTCCAGGTACAAGATACCATATCGTAAGAGGAACACTTGATACAGCAGGTGTTGCTAAGAGAAGACAGGCTCGTTCTAAATACGGCGCTAAGAGACCAAAAGATAAGAAATAAATCTGTTGCGTAAAGCGTAGATAAGATTTCGAACCAATTAAAAATGTAATCACAAACAGAACTATGATTATGTAAGTTGCAAGGTATATATATTGTATGCCCTATGCACTACACAGTATCATTAGAAAGACACATGTGAGTACCGATGAATTAAATTAAGATGTTTAAGGAGGGAAGGACCGTGCCACGTAAAGGACATACTCAGAAAAGAGACGTATTAGCGGATCCAGTATACAACAATAAAGTGGTAACCAAGCTTGTCAACAACATTATGCTTGATGGTAAGAAGGGTGTTGCACAGAAGATCGTATACGGAGCGTTTGAAAGAGTTGAAGCAAAAGCCGAAAAGCCAGCTATCGAAGTATTTGAAGAGGCTATGAATAACATCATGCCAGTACTTGAGGTAAAGGCTAGACGTATCGGAGGAGCTAACTACCAGGTACCAATCGAGGTTAGACCTGAAAGAAGACAGACTCTTGCACTTCGTTGGCTGACAGTATACTCTCGTGCTAGAGGAGAGAAGACAATGGAAGAAAGACTGGCTAACGAAATCCTGGATGCAGCAAATAACACAGGCGCATCTGTAAAGAAGAAAGAAGACATGCACAAGATGGCAGAAGCAAACAAAGCATTTGCTCATTATCGTTTCTAATTATAGGAGGAAAAAATCTTGGCTGGAAGAGAATATCCATTAGAGAGAACAAGAAATATCGGTATTATGGCGCATATCGATGCTGGTAAGACAACTCTTACCGAGCGTATCCTGTACTATACCGGTGTTAACTATAAGATTGGAGATACTCACGAAGGTACTGCTACCATGGACTGGATGGAACAGGAGCAGGAAAGAGGTATCACAATTACTTCTGCGGCTACAACATGCCACTGGACACTTGAAGAGTTCACAAAACCGAAAAAGGGAGCTCTTGAGCACCGTATCAACATCATTGATACTCCGGGACACGTTGACTTTACCGTAGAGGTTGAGCGTTCACTCCGTGTACTTGACGGCGCTGTCGGCGTCTTCTGTGCTAAGGGTGGTGTTGAGCCTCAGTCAGAAAACGTATGGCGTCAGGCTGACACATACAATGTACCAAGAATGGCATTCATCAATAAGATGGATATCCTGGGTGCTGATTTCTACAATGCAGTAGACCAGATTAAGACCAGACTTGGAAAGAACGCTATTTGTCTTCAGTTACCAATCGGTAAAGAAGACGACTTCAAGGGAATCATTGACCTGATGGAAATGAAAGCTTACATCTACAACGATGATAAGGGAGATGACATCACAGTTACAGATATCCCGGAAGATATGGCAGACGACGCAGAACTTTACCATACAGAAATGGTAGAAAAGATCTGCGATCTTGATGATGATCTGATGATGCAGTATCTCGAAGGTGAAGAACCATCTATCGATGATATGAAGAAAGCACTCAGAAAAGCAACTTGCGAGTGTACAGCAGTTCCTGTTTGCTGTGGATCAGCTTACAGAAACAAAGGTGTACAGAAGCTCCTTGATGCAATCGTTGAGTACATGCCTGCACCAACAGATATCCCACCAATCGAAGGTGTGGATGAGGATGGAAACGATGTTGTAAGACATTCTTCAGACGAAGAGCCATTCTCAGCACTTGCATTCAAGATTATGACAGACCCATTCGTTGGTAAGCTGGCATACTTCAGAGTTTACTCTGGTACAATGAACTCTGGTTCTTATGTACTGAATGCTACAAAGAATAAAAAAGAGCGTGTTGGACGTATCCTTCAGATGCATGCCAACAAGCGTGAGGAGCTTGATAAAGTATATTCAGGAGATATCGCAGCAGCAATCGGATTTAAGTTCACTTCAACAGGTGACACAATCTGTGACGAGCAGCATCCTGTAATTCTGGAATCAATGGAATTCCCAGAACCAGTTATCGAGCTTGCTATCGAGCCTAAGACAAAAGCTTCACAGGGTAAACTTGGTGAATCTCTTGCAAAACTGGCTGAAGAAGACCCTACATTCCGTGCTCATACTGATCAGGAAACTGGACAGACAATCATCGCCGGAATGGGAGAGCTCCATCTTGAAATCATCGTAGACAGACTTCTTCGTGAATTCAAGGTAGAAGCTAACGTAGGTGCTCCTCAGGTTGCTTACAAAGAAGCATTTACAAAACCAGTTGACATTGATAGCAAATATGCTAAACAGTCAGGTGGACGTGGACAGTACGGACACTGTAAAGTTAAATTTGAGCCAATGGATGTTAACGGTGAGGAAACATTCAAATTCGAATCTACTGTAGTTGGTGGAGCTATTCCGAAGGAATACATCCCAGCTGTAGGTGAAGGTATCGAAGAGGCTATGCAGTCTGGTATCCTTGGAGGATTCCCAGTTGTAGGTCTTAAGGCTAACGTATATGACGGATCTTACCATGAAGTCGATTCAAGTGAAATGGCTTTCCATATTGCAGGTTCTCTTGCATTTAAGGACGCTATGAAGAAGGCATCTCCAGTTCTTCTTGAGCCTATCATGAGAGTAGAAGTTACTATGCCGGAAGAGTACATGGGTGACGTTATTGGAGACATTAACTCACGTCGTGGACGTATCGAAGGTATGGATGACCTCGGCGGCGGAAAGATCGTTCGTGGATTCGTTCCATTGTCAGAAATGTTTGGATACTCTACAGACTTACGTTCCAGAACACAGGGACGTGGTAACTACTCAATGTTCTTCGAGAAATACGAGCCAGTACCGAAGTCAGTACAGGAAAAGATTTTATCCAGCAAAAATGACTAATTATTTATAAAATGCTTGAAAAAGTGCTACATTTGAAATATAATCAAATGTAGCCGAGCAAACGAACAATTTGTTAATATGCCATATGGCACTAAATTAAGGAGGATATTCAAAATGGCTAAAGCTAAATTTGAAAGAACAAAACCGCATTGTAATATCGGTACTATCGGTCACGTTGACCACGGTAAAACAACTCTTACAGCTGCTATCACAAAGACACTTGCAGCAAGAGTACCAGGAAACACAGCAGAGAACTTTGAAGATATCGATAAAGCTCCAGAAGAGAGAGAACGTGGTATCACAATTTCTACAGCTCACGTTGAGTACCAGACAGAGAAACGTCACTATGCACACGTTGACTGCCCAGGACATGCTGACTACGTAAAGAACATGATCACAGGAGCTGCTCAGATGGATGGAGCTATCCTTGTTGTAGCTGCTACTGATGGTGTTATGGCTCAGACAAGAGAGCACATCCTGCTTTCTCGTCAGGTAGGTGTTCCTTACATCGTTGTATTCATGAACAAATGTGATATGGTTGACGATGACGAACTTCTTGAATTAGTAGAAATGGAAATCCGTGAACTCCTTGACGAGTATGAATTCCCAGGAGATGATACTCCAATCATCCAGGGATCAGCTCTTAAAGCTCTTGAAGATCCTAACTCAGAGTGGGGAGACAAGATCATGGAACTCATGGATGCTGTAGATTCTTATATCCCAGATCCAGAGCGTGATACAGATAAGCCATTCCTTATGCCAGTAGAGGACGTATTCTCTATCACAGGACGTGGTACAGTTGCTACAGGTAGAGTAGAGCGTGGTGTTCTTCATGTATCTGACGAAGTAGAAATCGTTGGTATTCACGAAGAGACTAAGAAGACAGTTGTAACAGGTGTTGAAATGTTCCGTAAACTTCTTGATGAAGCTCAGGCTGGTGACAACATCGGTGCTCTTCTTCGTGGTATCCAGAGAACAGAAATCGAAAGAGGACAGGTTCTTTGTAAACCAGGTTCAGTAACATGCCATCACAAATTCACAGCTCAGGTTTACGTTCTGACAAAAGATGAAGGTGGACGTCATACTCCATTCTTCAACAACTATCGTCCACAGTTCTACTTCAGAACAACAGACGTTACAGGTGTTTGCGAACTTCCAGAAGGTGTTGAAATGTGCATGCCTGGTGACAACGTAGAAATGACAATCGAACTGATTCACCCAGTTGCTATGGAGCAGGGACTTCGTTTCGCTATCCGTGAAGGTGGACGTACTGTAGGATCAGGTCGTGTTGCTACAATCATCGAGTAATTATAATCTGTTATCAGAATATTAACTCAAATATATACCCCAGAGGCTAAAACCTCTGGGGTTTTTGTTATACCAAAGTATACAAGAGAACTTGTTGGGCTTAAGAAAGAAACGATCAGCGAAAGTTCGACAGATGGATATAATAATCTTGAAGAAAATAATCCAGTTATGTATACTTAAAAATATAAAATAAAATTAAATTAAGAGGAGAGCAGTATGCAAAATCCGGAAATAGTAATTATAGGAGCAGCAATTATTGATGTTCTGGCATATCCTGTAAACGTGAAAGTATTTGAAACGGGATCGTATTCGACAGAAGATATACATATGACGACAGGGGCAGATGCATTAAATGAAGCCACTATACTTGCCAAAAAAGGGCGGAGAGTTCAGTTGGAAACAGTGATAGGTCAGGATGATGCAGGAAAATTCATACAGGCTCATTGCGATGATGCAGGAATCATGGTACGGGATGCGTGCATCAAAAAAGATGAAAAGACAGGTATGAATATTGTTCTTGTGGAGCAAGATGGAACAAGAAGTTTCTTGACGAATCCGCATGGTACACTTCGAAGCCTGAAAGTAGAACATATCCAGATGCCATTTCCTGAGAGTGTAAAGATCGTATGCTTTGCAAGCATATTTGTATTTCCGAAGATTGGTCCTGATAAATTAGTGCAAATATTCTCACAGGCAAAAATGCAGGGGAAAATTGTCTGTGCGGATATGACAAAGCGTAAAAAGGGCGAGACGCTGGAAGATATGGCGGAAGCTTTTTCGTATATTGATTATCTGTTTCCAAATGATGAAGAGGCGATGCTTCTGACGGAAACGGAATCGGTCGAAGAAGCAGCAGAATGCATAAAATCCACAGGTGTGGGAAATGTGATCATAAAATGTGGAAAGCGGGGATGTTACATTCGGACAGATGTGGAAAAGTGTTGGATAGCTGCGGAAGAGAATGTAAATTGTATTGATACAACTGGAGCCGGAGACAGCTTTGCGGCGGGATTTCTGAATGCACTGTTGGATGGAAAAGGTGTGAAAAGATGTGCGAAAGAGGGAAACCGTTATGGCGCAGAGGCGGTTCAGCATATCGGAGCGACTGCATGGCTGAATGGTGGACTCTGAGAATTGAAATGAATAAATGATGATATGGAGTAAAAGGGTATGGAATATTCACATGAGATCATTGTGCCCAACGATGATCTCCCATTTAAAATGTTCATATTTGAGGGAAGTCAAGGAGGATATATCCGCCAGAAACACTGGCACAGATCAATAGAAATATTTGCAGTATTTGATGGGGAGATGGAATTTTATCTGAATGACAAGAGATATCCGCTTCACCCGGGAGAATTTATGCTTGTGAATTCAAATGAATTGCATTCCATCTATGCGCCCAAAAAGAATAAAACGCTGGTCATACAAATACCGGTTGCGACATTCGAAAGATATTATACAGACGACGGATTCATATATTTTTCTCACAGTTCCAGGATCCAGGATGAAGAGGTGATGGGTCTGTTTGAAGAAATGTATCATGTATATGCGGAGAAGAAGAGTGGATATGAATATAAGGTTCAGAGTCTGTATTACCGTCTGCTGTATCTGTTGGTAAGTAAGTACCGCAAGACGGATCTGGATGCGGAAAAGATACGTGCAAATAAAAAATTAAATAAGTTGTCAACAATTACGGATTATATGAAACAAAATTATAGCAAGGAACTTTCGCTGGAAAGCATTGCAAGGACATTTAATTATTCTCCGACGTATTTATCACGTATGTTCCGGAAATATGCACAGATGAGTTATAAAACCTATCTGGACGATCTGAGACTCCGGCATGCGTATAATGATCTGATGAATACGGATCTTTCGATCGGTATGGTTGCGGAAAAAAATGGATTTGCGGGAAGTAAGGCATTTGCGAGGGTATTCAAGGAGCAGTATGGAGTATTGCCGAGTGAATATCGGAAAAAGAATTAAAGGTATTTTAGTGGTGTAAGTTGTAATGACAGAAAAAAGATAAGAAATCGCCATAATCAGGTTAATTTATAGGTGGTAAGTACAAAATCAGGTTGATATAATGACATTGTAAATAAGAGAACGACAAATGCACAGCAAATGGAGATTCTGAAAGTAACAGATGCAGAATTTAAGACCTACGGAAAAGTTCTGGAAGGATATGATATGACCGATCTTCTGAAAGCAATGGAGCATGCACCACTTCCACTGGATGAAGTAATCTATGAACTATCGATTGAAGAACTGGAAGGTCTGAAGATTGCAGATGAGATGAAAGAACGTGCTTACGGCGGACTGGAGATCCAGATCGGATACTGCAACGGTAATAATAAAAAATTAAATGCAGTAGAATATCACCGCTCCTCAGAGCTTGATATTGCCGTAGATGATCTGATTCTTTTGCTTGGATGCTGTACTTCCGAAAGATACGAATACAGAACTGACAGAAGTGCAGAAAAAGACAATTGAGGAAGCCAAAAAAGCAGAAGGAAAGATGCCGGAAGATGGATTACTTACCGCAAAGAATAAATGGCTGATCGCACATGAGGAAGCTGAGATCGAAGGCGCATTTAACGGCCTTTGCGGAGTCAATGTAACAGTGTAACGGCAAAAGTATTACAGATGAAATAAAGCGGGACGAAAACCCGTTAGAATAATTATAAATAAAATATTTAGGAGGAATCACACAATGAACAATATGCCAGAAGTAAAAATTGGAGTAGTAGCAGTCAGCAGAGATTGTTTCCCGGAAAGTCTTTCTGTTAACAGAAGAAAGAATCTGATGAAAGCATACACAGAAAAATACGGAACAGAAGGGATCTATGAATGTCCGATTTGTATTGTAGAAAGCGAAATCCACATGGTACAGGCACTGGAAGATATCAAGAAAGCAGGATGTAATGCACTCTGCGTATATCTTGGAAACTTCGGACCAGAGATTTCTGAGACATTACTTGCAAAACATTTTGATGGACCGAAGATGTTCGTAGCAGCAGCTGAAGAAAGCGGAGATAACTTATTAGATGGACGTGGAGATGCATATTGCGGAATGTTAAATGCAAGCTATAATTTACAGCTTCGTAACATCAAAGCATATATCCCGGAATATCCGGTTGGAGATGCCAAAGAGTGTGCAGATATGATCCATGAGTTCCTTCCAATTGCAAGAGCTGTTGTAGGACTTCAGAATTTGAAGATCATCAGTTTCGGACCAAGACCGATGAACTTCCTTGCATGTAATGCACCAATCAAGCAGCTTTACAATATCGGAGTAGAGATTGAAGAAAACTCTGAGCTGGATCTTTTCGAGGCATTTAATAAGCATGCCGGAGATGAAAGAATTCCTGCAATCGTAAAAGAAATGGAAGAAGAACTTGGAGCCGGAAATAAGAAACCGGAGATTCTTCCAAAACTTGCACAGTATGAAATTACATTAAAAGACTGGGTAGAAGAACACAAAGGATATCGCAAATACGTAGCACTCACAAGCAAATGCTGGCCTGCATTCCAGACACAGTTCGGATTTGTGCCATGTTATGTGAACAGCCGTCTGACAGCACAGGGAATTCCTGTATCTTGCGAGGTTGATATCTACGGAACATTAAGTGAGTTCATCGGAACTGTTGTAAGTCAGGATACAGTAACATTACTCGACATCAACAACTCTGTACCTAAAGATATGTACAAGAACGATATTGAAGGAAAATACAACTATACACAGAAAGACACATTCATGGGATTCCACTGTGGAAATACTGCATCAAGCAAGCTTTCATTCTGCGAGATGAAATACCAGAAGATCATGGCAAGAACTCTTCCGGAAGAAGTTACACAGGGAACTCTGGAAGGAGATATCGTGCCTGGAGATATTACATTCTATCGTCTGCAGAGCACAGCAGACAACAAACTCCGTGCATACGTTGCACAGGGAGAAGTTCTTCCGGTAGCGACAAGATCATTCGGTGCAATCGGTGTATTCGCAATTCCAGAGATGGGAAGATTCTATCGTCACGTACTGGTAGAAAAAGGATTCCCACATCACGGAGCTGTTGCATTTGGACATTTCGGAAAAGAACTGTTTGAAGTATTCAAATATATCGGAGTTCCGGTAGATGAGATTGGTTATAACCAGCCGGCAGGGGTAAAATATCCGACAGAGAATCCATGGGGATAATAACGGACAGGTAATAAGTAATAGATGGGACTGAATTTTTCAGTCCCAAAAGTGATTATGGAGGTAAATGATGTTATACATAGGCGTAGATCTTGGAACATCAGCAGTAAAACTTCTGGTGATGGATGAGACAGGAGATATTAAAAAGATTGTTTCGAAAGAATATCCGCTCTTCTTCCCACATCCGGGATGGTCAGAGCAGAAACCGGAAGATTGGTTTGAAAAATCAATGGAAGGGATCAAAGAACTGACTGCCGAGTGTGATAAGTCACAGGTAGCAGGAATCAGCTTTGGAGGCCAGATGCATGGTCTGATTGCTCTGGATAAAGATGATAATGTTATTCGTCCGGCAATTCTCTGGAATGATGGAAGAACAGGGGAAGAGACAGAGTACCTGAATGAAGTGATCGGAAAAGATAAGTTATCAGAATATACGGCAAATATTGCGTTTGCAGGATTTACTGCACCGAAGATCCTCTGGATGAAAAAGCATGAGCCGGAGAATTTTGAAAAGATCGCAAAGATTATGCTGCCGAAAGATTATTTGGCATATAAACTTTCAGGATCGTTCTGTACTGATGTATCGGATGCATCGGGAATGCTGCTTATGGATGTGAAGAATCGCTGTTGGTCAAAAGAGATGATGGCTATCTGTGGAATTACAGAAGATAAACTGCCAAAATTATATGAAAGTTATGAAGTAGTTGGAACTCTGAAAAAAGAAATTGCAGATGAACTTGGATTTTCAGAGAATGTAAAAGTAATTGCAGGAGCTGGAGATAATGCAGCAGCAGCGGTAGGAACAGGGACAGTAGGAGACGGAATGTGTAACATTTCCCTCGGAACATCCGGAACTATCTTTATATCAAGCAACAAGTTTGGGGTAGATGAGAATAATGCACTGCATTCATTTGCACATGCAGATGGTCATTATCATCTGATGGGATGTATGTTAAGTGCGGCATCATGTAATAAATGGTGGAATGAAGAGATTTTAAAGACAAAGGATTTTGCTGCAGAACAGGCCGGAATTACAAATCTTGGCGAGAATCGTGTATTCTATCTTCCATATCTGATGGGGGAAAGATCACCACATAATAATCCGGATGCAAGAGCGATGTTTATCGGAATGTCAATGGATACGACCCGTGAAGATATGACTCAGGCGGTGCTGGAAGGTGTAGCGTTTGGACTTCGTGATTCTCTGGAAGTTGCAAGGAGCCTTGGAATTAAGATCGAGAGAACCAAGATCTGTGGTGGCGGAGCCAAGAGTCCACTTTGGAAGAAAATGATTGCCAATATCATGAACCTGAAGGTTGATGTAGTTGAAAATGAAGAAGGACCGGCACTTGGCGGAGCAATGCTGGCAGCAGTTGGCTGTGGTGAATATCCGGATGTAGAGACGGCGGCAGCGAAGATTGTAAAAGTAGTAGACACCGTGGAGCCGGATGAAGAGCTGACAGCAAAATATGAAGAACGTTATCAGCAGTTCAGAAAAATCTATCCAACTGTGAAATGCTTATATGAAAAATAAGAATTTTACTTCCGCAGATAAGCCGGATATGTTAGAATAATTTAAAGAGTGAAATCTTAGATAAAGAGGTATGAGATGTGTAATTCTCATACCTCTTTTTTGAAAAACGGCAATATAAAATGGCCAGGAAAAAATCAGGCAATTCATATAGAAGCCGGTTTGAAGGAGTTCTGAGATGGATCACAAAATGAATGAAGAAAAGAGGAGAAAAATGAAACATGGAAAGTCATAAGATTATCCAGGTAGAAGAAAAAGTACCATTGAAACTATTGCTGCCGCTTAGTATCCAGCATATGTTTGCGATGTTTGGGGCATCTGTACTGGTTCCGTTTATTTTTGGAATCAATCCGGCAATCGTACTTTTTATGAACGGCGTAGGAACGCTGATTTTTATTGCAGTGACAAAAGCAAAGTCACCGGCATATTTGGGGTCGAGCTTCGCATTTCTTGCACCGGCAGGTGTTGTTATCAGTAAGATGGGATATCCGTATGCACTGGGAGGATTTGTTGCGGTCGGTTTATGCGGATGTATTCTGTCCTTTATTATTTACAAATGCGGAACAAAGTGGATTGATATCGTACTCCCGCCGGCGGCTATGGGACCGGTTGTTGCATTGATAGGTCTGGAATTGTCTGGTTCGGCTGCAAGTAATGCCGGGCTTTTGGATGATAAGATTGATCCAAAGAATGTGATCGTATTTGCTGTGACATTGGGTGTTGCTGTATTTGGAAATATTTTATTTAGAGGATTTTTGTCGGTAATTCCGATTTTGATTGCAGTAATTGCAGGATATCTGACAGCGCTTGCCTGTGGAATCCTGGATTTTACACAGGTAGTAGAGGCTTCATGGTTTGCAATCCCGAATTTTCAGGCGCCGAAGTTTGATATGGGGGCAATTTTAATGATTTTGCCGGTACTTCTGGTTATTACATCGGAACATATCGGGCATCAGGTTGTAACGAGTAAGATCATAGGAAGAGATCTTCTGACAGATCCCGGACTTCACAGATCTTTATTCGGGGATAATTTTTCTACAATGGTGTCAGGTCTGATCGGATCAGTGCCGACTACTACATACGGAGAGAATATCGGGGTTATGGCTGTAACAAAAGTATACAGCGTCCGTGTTATCGGAGGAGCTGCAATATTGTCTATTATATGTTCGTTTGTCGGAAAATTGTCGATGATGATTCAGACAATTCCGGGACCGGTTATCGGAGGAATCTCATTCCTTCTGTATGGTATGATCGGTGCTTCTGGTTTACGTATTCTGGTAGACTCCAGAGTAGATTACGGAAGATCCAGAAACCTGATGTTAACATCCATCGTATTTGTAACCGGTCTGTCTGGAATATCTGTGAATATCGGAACCGTGTCATTAACCGGAATGGTTCTGGCATGTGTTGTTGCCATGGCACTTAGCCTGATATTCTATATCTTAGATAAATTAAAGCTTACCAATGATCGGGAAGTGTAAGGTCTTCTTTTCTCATGGCGAGTGAAGCGCCCGGAACGGAGAAGTTCGGCATGCCGTCTTCGTCCCAGAAGACTTTTCCTATATAGGCATTTCTTCCGGCATCGTAGAGCGGCTGATAATCACCCTCACCTAAGTAACGCTCTTCCTGACGTGCATGATAGACCATAAGATCTTCTGTGTCGTCAGTGGAGCGGGTAAAGCTGTTGTGTCCTGGTCCGAAGAATCCGGTAGCACGGCTGCTTTGGAATACGGGATAAGGAAGTTTGGTCCAGGAAGAAGAATCCAGAAGATCAGAGTCTTCATCTGCATATAAAAGTCCCATATTATAAAGTGCATCTGTACCACTTGCAGAGAATGTAAGGAAGATGCGGCCGCCATGTTTGATAACGGCAGGTCCTTCATTTACCGCAAATCCATGAAGTTCCCAGTTGTACTCAGGATGGGTCAGAAGAACAGATGGAGTACAAATCGTCCACGGATTGGATAATTTTGCAATAAAAATATCAGAAATATTATTCGTTTTCTGTGCCCATACAAAATAATCCTCCCCTTTATGATGGAAGAAAGTATGGTCCAGAGAGAAGTCGGTAAAAGCAATATCATTTTCCACAGTTGTCTGGATTGGTCCCTTGGTGATCCAAGGATCGTTCATCGGATCGTCGCCGGTGCAGGCAAGGCAGTGTGGACGGATCCGCCATGAAGAATGGTCGGAAACGGTTGTGGTGTAATATACATACCAGCCACCCTGGATATAGTGGATTTCAGGAGCCCAGAGGTGTGGACTGACACGGTCAGGACCGATGGGCTCTCTTTCATAAATGACTTTTTCTGTGTAACGTCCGGAATTATCAGTCAGATCTTCGAGTGTATCGGCACAGCGGAGAATGATGTAAAGATACTGATAGGTACCATTTAAGTTGTGCCCGGCATCTGTATGAGAGCCAAGAAAATAATACTTTCCGTCGGTATGTTTATAAATGTAAGGATCGGCGCGGTGACTGATGATCGGTGCCGCATAATCATTATCCTGAATGTGTCCGATGCCATCTTCACTTCGGATGATGTTACGGATTTCTTTCATTCCGTTTGTATACGTAACCTGTACGGTCTCCGGGTCTGATTCGCATCTTTCTACAAACTGAATACATACTGGTTCTGGCTTTCCATATTTATTCTGTAAAGAACTAAGGGCTGCAACAGAGATTGTTTCCCCATTAGAATCCTGGGTTTTGAGTGCGTCAGTAACAGAAAGTTCATCGCAGGGAAGTACAATCGGAAACCCGCCGTTAAGTGCATACCAGTCCTTCTGATTATAGCTGTATTCAAGATAATAATGGTCTTTTTCTGGTTTTTCCCATGAGACATTCACGGATCGTATGAAAGCAGATGTCTGCTTATCATGATAGAATTTATCTGCCATAGGAAGTGTAAGTGATTGATTCATAAATCCTCCTTGGGCATTGTATTTATTAGAAAAATAAGGTTTGATTCATTTTAGCATAGAATTAATTGATTGACAAGACAGAAAAAAGTAGTCTAAGATAGTAGGAAAGGGTAACGAATATGTGGCTTTAAGCCAAAAAAATGTGCAAAGGGGAAATAAAAAGATGGTTACGATTAAAGAGATTGCAAAAGAATGCAATGTCTCTGTCGCAACAGTATCAAATATCTTGAATCACAAGCCTGGCGCCAGTGATGAGACCAGAAGAATTGTGATGGCCAAGATAAAAGAGCTGAATTATAAGCCCAATACTGTGGCGAGAAATCTGAAGACTAAGAATACCAGGACAATAGGGGTAATTGTCGAGGATATGACGATCTTCAGTATTCCGGATATTGTAGACGGAATTACGGAACATTGTGAGGAAAATAATTATCAGATACTTTTGATCAATCTGAGATTATTTAAAAAATACAATGATTTTTATTATCACAGAGATGATTATTACGACCGGGTTGAGCAGGAAATTGATAAATTAATCGCAAGGCAGGTTGAGGGAGTTATATATGTAACTGCTCATGAACGTGTAATGAAGTGTATTCTGGAAAAACTTCCGGTACCGGCCGTTATGGCATACGGATATACACAAAACAAAAATATCCCGTCCATTGTAGTAAATGATGAAGACGGGGCACATCAGATTGTCAAACATCTGGTCGACAATGGCCACAGGAAGATAGGAATTATAACAGGAAAACCGGATAGTATTCATACACAGGAAAGACTTCTGGGTATGCAGAGGGCGTTTTATGAGAATCAGATTCTGTATAATCCCGAAAGTGTATATTACGGGGACTGGACCAGACAAAGTGGTTATAATGGTACGGATCAGCTGTTGGAACAGGGGGTTACAGCGATTTGCTGCATGAATGATCTTATGGCCGGTGGAGTGTATGACAGAATGGAAGAAAGAGGAATGCTTCCGGGAAAAGAGGTCTCGGTAACCGGATATGATAACCGTGAACTTTCAGGATATTATAAGCCGCCGCTTACTACGATATCTCTTCCACTTCATGATATAGGTTATACGGCAAGCGAGGTAATTATGCGTATGGTAGAGGAGAAAGAGCTGAAAGAACCGGATGGTATATATCGTGTAGGATGTCATATGCTGGAGCGTAGTTCGGTCAGAAATCTTAAAGAAAATTCATAATCAAAACAATAAATAATGAAAATCAGAAAAAAATAAGCACTTACAGAAGAAAAAAATGTCTGTAACTGCTTATTTTATAATAGGTTTGTGCATATTGCACAAAATAAAACGTTTAAGTTCTACTTGCACTTATCATAAAAGTGAGCGTATAATCTAATCAAACAAAGAAACAGGTAAATAAGATAAAAAAATATAAACCTGTAAAAAGAAATTTGCATTGTATATTGGGAAAAAAGGAAAATTGTAAAAAAAGGATATTAAACGATTAAGGAAAAGAAATCGGAGTTAATGTTCTGAGGAAAAGGTTATGGATGACAAGAAACTGAAAACAGTACCATTGAATAAGATCAAGATATCGGATCAGTTCTGGAACAGATATATACATCTGGTAAAAGATGTACTGATCCCGTATCAGTGGGACATTTTAAATGACAGACTTCCGGATGTGGAGACAAGTCATTGTATTGAAAACTTTAAGATTGCGGCGGGAGAAACTGACGGAGATTTTGAAGGGGCAGTATTCCAGGATACAGATGTGGCGAAATGGCTGGAAGCGGTAGCTTATTCACTGGCAGCAGAGCCGGATGAACATTTGTCATATCTTGCGGATAAAACGATTAACCTTATAGGACGTGCCCAATGTGAAGATGGATATCTGAATACTTATTTTACGATTAAGGATCCATCAAAACGTTGGACAAATCTGAAAGAGGGACATGAATTATATACGGCAGGACATATGACGGAGGCAGCAGTTGCGTATTATAAAGCAACCGGAAAAACAGAGTTTCTCGATATCATGAAGAAATTTGCAGATCTCATTTGCAAGACATTCGGACCGGATGAAGGTCAGATCCATGGATATCCGGGACATCAGGAAATCGAGCTTGCGCTTATCCGTCTGTATCATGTAACCGGTGAAAAGAAATATCTGGAAACAGCAAAGTATTTTATTGATACCAGAGGCGTGGGAGAAAATTATTTCCTGGAAGAAGAAAAGAGACCTGAATATAAACAGATATTCCCGGAATTTGCCGGATATGATCCGAGATATTCACAGTCACATGAGCCGGTAAGAGAGCAGAAGACGGCAGAAGGACATGCAGTAAGAGCCGTATATATGTATTGCGCAATGGCAGATCTGGCATATGAATACAAGGATAAAGAATTGTTAGATGCCTGCAAGACATTATGGGAGGACATGACAAAACGTCAGATGTATATTACAGGAAGCATCGGAGCATCCGGTCTTCTGGAACGGTTTACAACAGACTATGATCTTCCGAACAACTGTAATTATTCAGAAACATGTGCATCGATAGGACTTGCTCTTTTCGGAAGAAGAATGGCACAGATCACAAAAGATGCTTCATACATGGATGTGGTAGAAAGAGCGCTTTATAATACCTTGTTATCAGGAATAGCACAGGATGGAAAGAGTTTCTTCTATGTAAATCCTTTGGAAGTGTGGCCGGATAACTGTATCGACAGAACTTCCAAAGAGCATGTAAAACCGGTGAGACAGAAATGGTTTGGAGTTGCGTGTTGTCCGCCAAATATAGCGAGAACACTGGCGTCCATGGGACAGTACATATATTTCACTGATAAGAACACAGCATATGTGAACTTATACATTTCTAATGAAGCTCAGATCGAACTGGAAGAAGGAGCATTAAAGATTCAGATAGAAAGTGATCTGACGAATACAGGACATATTCGGATGGCAATAACTCCTGATGGAGAGGGTGAACACAGACTGGCACTTAGAATACCGGATTATGTGAAGACCTATACGATCAAAAGAGATGGTAAGATTCTAAGAAATGCCAGAATCAGTCAGTCTTATCTTTTAATAGAAGACATCAAAGAACAGACAGAGATCGAGATTGACTTTGAGGTACCCGCGAAATTCGTAAGAGCGAATCCGAATGTCAGAGAAGATGCAGGAAAAGTTGCTCTGGTAAAAGGACCGTTAGTATATTGTCTGGAAGAAACAGACAATGGGGAAAATCTTCCATCTATCTTCGTTAACACGAAACAGGAGCTGAAAGAAACATTTGAATCCGAACTTCTTGGAGGAGTAACGACGATTCGGTTCACAGGAAAGAAACTGAACATGGATACATGGCAGGATGGTGCATTATATGATACCAGAGAACAGGTATTCGAAGATATAGAACTCAAAGCAATTCCATATCATTGCTGGGATAACCGTAAAACAGGTGAGATGCTGGTATGGATGAAAGAAATGTTTTAATTATTTTGAATCTGTCAGGGAACATAGACCCTGTAGAGAAATATATATCTAAAAGGAGGAAAATCTATGAAAAAGAAAGTAGTGTCAGTGCTTCTTTGTGTAGCTATGACAGCAACTATGCTGCTTGGATGTAGCGCAGGAAGTGAAAAGAGTGATTCTAAGAAATCATCTAAGAGCGAGTCGGGCGGAACAACAGAGATGAAGGTTGACGGGGATGCAACAACCATTAATGTCTGGACATTCATCGAGTTACACCAGAAATTCTACACAGAGATGGCTAAGAAATGGAATGAGGAACATCCGGATAAGAAGGTTAAATTAGTACTTTCTAATATGCAGTACGATGATATGCACAACAAATTATCGCTTGCACTGGAATCAGGAAAAGGAGCTCCGGATGTAGTTGATATCGAGCTTGGAAAATTCCCTTCATTCACAAATGGTAAGATCGGACTTATGGATCTGACAGATGCAATCGCACCATACAAAGACAACATAGTTGAATCTCGTCTTGACATCTACGGAAAAGATGGAAAATATTACGGATTCCCAACACACGTTGGTACAACAGTTGCATTCTACAATGATGATCTGTTAAAAGAAGCAGGAATTGATTACACAACAATTAAGACATGGGATGACTTCAAAGCAGCCGGTGTGAAATATCATGAGAAAACAGGTAAGAACTTCGCTTGTGCTGAGACAACAGCTCAGTGGATGGTTAACCTTATGTTAGCTCAGAAAGGTACTGATTACATTGACAAAGATGGTAACCTTGACCTTACAAATGATAAAGTTGTAGAAGTACTTCAGTACATCAAAGATATGCAGGATGCAGGCGCACTTGCAACAGTAGCTGGTGGACAGCCGGATAACGAAGAAGCTTATCCAGAATACAACAGTGGTAACTTCGCAGTACAGATCATGCCTTTCTGGCAGACATCAAGATTTACAAACTACATGTCTGACCTTGAAGGAAAGATTGCAATCGCAGCTCCTCCGGTATTTGGAGACAACGATGCAGTTAAGACAATCGGTGGTGGTGGAACCGGTACAGCAGTTGTAAAATCTTCTAAGAATGCAGACCTTGCAGCTGAAGTATTCGCTTACATCAAACTGTCTGAAGACGCTAACAAAGAAGTTTGGAATGTATTAGGATTTGACCCTGTTAATACATCTGTATGGACAGACACAGACCTTACACAGAATCCGGACAACCAGTTCGTAAAATACTTCAAGACAAAACCATTTGACACTCTGTTAGAGCTCCAGGATAGCATTGGCGGACTTAATTCTTACACAAGTTCTAAATATCCATCTATCAACAACGAGTTCTGCACAACAACACTGAACAACATTTTCGAAGAAGGAATGGACGTAAAAGATGCACTGAAACAGTCTCAGGAAACTCTTGAAAATGAATTCGGCGGCAAATAAGATTTGCAAATAAGAAATTAGTAATGTAATAATCAGGGGGTTGCGTGCAAAAACTGCCGCATCCCCTTCTTTTTAAGAAGGAGGATACATAAAACCATGAAGAAATTTTTCTATTCTCAGAAATTAGCTCCTTATGTGTTTATCCTTCCTTTTGTCCTCACTGTTATATTTTTCTGGGCAGTTCCAATCGCGAACGGAGTCCTTTTAAGTTTTCAGGATGTATTACAGGATAAATGGGTTGGATTGGATAATTATAAGAGACTTCTGTCCGATAAGATCTTTTTAAAAGCTTTGTTTAACAGTACACGTTATATGATCGGAACACTGGTACTTCTGATCCCATTTCCGATGCTTTTTGCAACACTTCTGAACAGTAAGCTGATGAAGAAACCTGGATTTTTCAAATCCATCTATTTCCTTCCGGCACTTACATCAGTCGTAGTTGCAGGTACGATCTTCCGTCTGATGTTTGGTGAGATGGAGACTTCTCTTGCCAACCAGGTGATCGGAATGTTCGGATTTGGACCAATTAAATGGTTAAAGAATGATCTGACCGGTTATTTTGCACTGTTACTTCTGGCATGCTGGAGATGGACAGGTGTTAACATCCTGTACTTCCTTGCCGGATTACAGAGTATTTCAACAGATCTTTATGAAGCGGCTTCTATCGACGGAGCAAATAAGTGGCAGCAGTTTACAAAGATTTCCCTTCCACTTCTGAAACCAACAACCGTATATGTGTTAACAATCAGTATCTATGCAGGACTTGCAATGTTCAATGAAAGTTACATGTTATGGAAAGGTAACAACTCACCGCAGAATATCGGACTTACGATCGTCGGATATCTGTACAGGCAGGGAATTGAAAAACGAGCGATGGGTTATGCCTGCGCGGTAGGTCTTGTACTTCTGATCATCGTTATGGTCGTCAACATGATCCAGCTGGCAGCTACAGGAACATTCAAGAAGGAGGAAAGATAGTATGGGCGAAAAGAGAAAAAATAAAGACCGGCTTTGTACAATATTGATGATCGTCTTCTTCTCGATCCTGGCTATCCTGGTGATCCTTCCGATTTATACAATCTTTCTTGCCAGCTTTAAACCGGGCGGAGATCTTCTTCAGTATGGTCTGAACCTTGGAATTGACTGGAGCCGTATGAGTCTTGATAACTATGTACTGCTGTTTACCGGCCAGCATGATTACTGGAGATGGTTCTTTAACAGTATCACTCTTACAGTCGTTACAGTAGTGGCAACACTTCTTGTAAGTGCATTTGTAGGATACGGATTTGCAGCCTATGAATTCAAAGGGAAGAACTTTATGTTCGTAATCGTTCTCCTGATCTTATCTGTTCCACTGGAGGTTATCATGCTTCCGCTGTACAAACAGATGACAACATGGGGACTGATGGATAACTATATCGCAATTGTATTACCATTCGTTGCACATGCATCTACAATCTTCTTCTTCAGACAGTATCTTCTGGGACTTCCGAAGTCACTTCTGGAAGCAGGACGAATCGACGGAGCAACAGAATATGGTATCTTCTTCAAGCTGATCATGCCGATCATGAAACCGGCATTTGCAGCTATGGCGATCTTAAATGGTATGAATGCATGGAATAACTACCTGTGGCCATTACTGGTAATCCGTTCTTCAGAAAAATACACACTGACACTTGGACTGAACACCCTGATCAACCCATACGGAGATAACTATTCACTCCTGGTTGTAGGTTCGTTCTTCTCAATCATTCCTATCTTTATACTGTTTGTATGTTTCCAGCAGTATTTCATCGAAGGTATGACAGCAGGTGCGGTAAAAGAGTAATCATTGTAATAATAGGAGGTTGAAAAATGAGTAAGACAGCAAAGATGATTATTGATAAAGATTTCCAGATTTCCAAAGTAGATGAAAGAATCTATGGTTCTTTCATCGAGCATCTCGGACGTGCCGTGTATGATGGATTATATCAGCCGGGCAATCCTCTGTCAGATGATGATGGATTCCGTAAAGATGTCATTGATTTGGTAAAAGAACTGGATGTACCGATCATCCGTTATCCGGGTGGAAACTTTGTATCTAACTTCTTCTGGGAAGACAGTGTTGGACCTGTAGAAGAGCGTCCGGCACGTCTGGAACTTGCATGGAGAAGTCTGGAAGAGAATAAGATCGGATTAAATGAGTTCGCAAAATGGACAGACAAAGTAAATTCCAACATGATGATGGCAGTCAATCTTGGTACAAGAGGAATTGCAGATGCCTGCAATCTTCTGGAATACTGCAACCATCCGGGCGGAACAAAATATAGTGATCTTCGTATCAAACATGGTGTAAAAGATCCACATAATATCAAAGTATGGTGCCTGGGTAATGAGATGGATGGACCTTGGCAGCTTGGACACAAGACAATGGAAGAGTACGGACGTCTTGCAGAAGAGACAGCAAAAGCAATGAAACTGATCGATCCGTCTATCGAGCTGGTATCCTGCGGAAGTTCTGCTCTTGATATGCCGACATTCCCGAAATGGGAATCTACAACACTGGAAAGTACATATGATTATGTTGATTATGTATCTATGCATCAGTATTATGGAAACCGTGATAATGATACTGCTGATTTCCTTGCATGCTCAGATGATATGGATGAATTCATCCGTACCGTTGTCGCAACATGTGATTATGTAAAAGCGAAAAAACGTGGTAAGAAAGATATCAATATCAGTTTTGATGAGTGGAATGTATGGTTCCATTCGAATGCAGCTGATGATGACATCACACAGAACCATCCATGGCAGGTAGCACCTCCGATGCTGGAAGACATTTACACATTTGAGGATGCACTGGCAGTTGGTCTGATGCTGATCACATTGTTAAAACATGCAGACAGAGTAAAGATTGCCTGCCTGGCACAGCTGGTTAATGTTATCGCACCGATCATGACAGATCAGGGCGGCGGAGCAGCATGGAAGCAGACGATCTTCTATCCATTCCTTCACGCTTCCAAGTATGGCCGTGGCGTAGCACTGATGCCTCTGGTACAGACAACAAAGCATGATACAGCAAAACATGAAAATGTTACTGACGTAGAAAGCGTTGCAGTGTATAATGAAGAGAAAGAAGAGCTTACAATCTTCGCTGTTAACCGTACACTGGAAGATGATATTGAACTGACAACAGACTTAAGAGGTATGGAAGGATTCCATCTGGTAGAGCATATCGTTATGGAAGAATCTGATCTGAAGCTGGTAAATAGTTCTTACGAAGAAAAAGTAGTACCAAAGACAGTAAATCGTTCAAAGATGGATGGTGGAATCATGACAACTCTTCTTGGAAAAGCATCTTGGAATGTAATCAGATTAAGTAAGTAGAGGCGGTTAAGATATGAAATTTTGGGCAATTGACAGTCCGGTAATGAGAGTGCTTGGACGACTGGGGGATATTATTATACTGAACATGATCTTTGTGGTCGGATGTATTCCGGTAATCACCATCGGAACTTCCTTAAGTGCTCTGTATGCGGTGGCGATGAAGATGGCAAGAGGTGAAGATCCGTCGGTGTGGAAGGAATTCTGGAAAGCCTATAAGAGGAACTTCAGACCGGCAACCATCTGTTGGCTGGTCATGGCTGTCATTGCCATACTGCTGTTTGTGGATTTCCGGATCATCGGAGTTCTGAAAAGAGGCAGCGAAAGTATGTACAGTATTATGCGTATTGTACTTGCAGTGATCCTTGGAATGTGGATGCTGATGTTCCAGTATCTGTTTCCATATATTGCAAGATTTGAAAATGGAATCTTTGCAACACTGCGCAATGCACTGCTTCTTGCGGCGGCGCATATTCCATCTACGATCGTGATCGTAGGCTTAAGTGTCGGATCGCTCATCTTAACATTGTTCACATCCAGATCCTTTGTGATCGCAAGTATTATATGGGTGTTCTTTGGATTTGCGGTACTGGCATATGTACAGGCGTTTCTCCTGTGCAGGATTTTTGAAAAATATGAAAAGTAAATTGTATTAGTAGTGTTCCAATAAGATCCTCGGAAAGAGGACGGAAAATGGGCAATATTATATACATACGGCTATATTTGCTTCATTCAAAGCTGCCGCTTGTATGTAATATTGCCCATTTTCTGCAGAGATCAAAGTATGCAGGATAAGTTGCCGCCTGCAGGAACTGTCAGGGGCGGTTCCTTGCGAATCTTCCGGCAGAGCTGTCCGGTTCTGTGGTGTTATACGGCTGGTAATTCGTCAATAATCTGCTGCAGGATTTTTTCTACAGAATCGGTAACATTGGTTGCGTATTTATCGATACCGGGAGCAGCATTCGCCATGGCATAGCTTGTACCGGCGGTCTGCAGCATTTCGACATCGTTATACTGATCTCCGAATACGACACAGTCTTTTGCTTCAATATGTAAATGATCGATCAGATCTTTTAATGCACTTCCCTTGTTGGCGGTCGGGCAGATGAAGTCTACCCAGAGATTGCCGGAAGTAACAACCTTGATGTCAGATGAAAACATTTCTTTTAGATGTTTTTCACACGCATCGGTTCCGCTGTAATCGCAGACTGCAATCTTAAGGATCGGTTCCGGGATCTCAGTTCTTGGGTCATCGATGAATTTCATATTATTCTGGATGACATTTACCATGTGATTATAGAACTCCGGATTTTTCGAGGTGCTGTAGCAGACACGTTCGCCGGAGATGATGCAGTTGTATTGTGGATATTTTGCAACTTCATCCAGGATACGGTAAGCAAGATCCTGCTCAATAACTCCTTTGGAAATAGTCTCTTCGTTGTATATACAGAGAGAACCGTTTTCGGCGATGTATGCAATATCGTCCTGAACCGGAGTGAACAGTCTGCGAAGATTCAGGTACTGGCGTCCGCTGGCAGCGGCGAACATGATCCCATGTTCTTTCAGTGTACGGATCTGGTCGAACACAATTGGATTGACATCGTGTGCGCCATTTTGAAGTAGTGTGCCATCAAGGTCGCTGGCGATTAATTTAACCATAAATAACTCCTTATATAAAACATTTCTGAAAACATTGATATTTATTTCGCTACTAATTATAATATAAATGAGTAAAATATGAAAGACAAAGGTAGGAACAGGAATATGAAGATTGGAATTGCAAATGATCATTCTGCAGTAGACATGAAAAATGAGATTGTAGAATATCTGGAAAGTCTGGGACATGAAGTCGTGAACTATGGAACAGATTCTTATGAAAGCTGTAATTATCCGGAATTCGGTGAGAAGATCGGGAATGCAGTGGCAAGCGGCGAAGTAGAGCAGGGGATCGCAATCTGCGGAACCGGTGCCGGAATCTCACTGGCAGCGAATAAAGTAAATGGAATCCGTGCAGTAGTGTGCAGCGATCCATATACAGCAAGAATGGCGAAAGAGCACAACGATGCGAACGTGATCGCATTCGGGGCACGTGTGATCGGTATCGAGACTGCGAAATGCATCGTGGATGAGTGGCTGAATGCTAAGTTTGAAGGCGGAAGACATGCCACAAGAGTGGACATGATCATGGACGTGGAAAAGAGAAATCATAATTTATAGAATACATTTTTGAGATATAGATATATTATGGATATGGAGGAAGAGACTGCTGACGGTGGTCTCTTTTTTTAGGACAAAAAACGACACGCAGAGGTTGTGTGATCTGCATGCCGCCTTTTATATCATATTATATTGGAGAAATGAAAAAAATGATAATATCTGTTTTAAAATTACCTTTTATAACTTATTTCTGGTGAGCTGCTTCGTACTCTCTGAAAGCATCTACCTTTGGCTGAGAAGAGCATCCCGGAACGAATTCGTTTGTCAGGAAAGCGTCTGTTAATTCTTCTCTTAATTTGTTACCGATTGTGAAAGCTCCCATACATGCGATGTTGAACTCAGCTATGACACCTGCTTCTAAAAAAGAGATAAATAAAAATCAACAGGAGGTAATGTTAAATGAGCATGGTAGAAAAAGAGACAAAAGTAGTGAATGAGAATAAGATGACGGTGAATATGACAAAAGAAGCATTGTATGACTTCCTTTTATTCCACGCATATTCCAAATTCAGCGGATTTCTGGTAAATATACTGGGACTTGCAGTTGCATTTATGGGAATCTTCTCGTATACAACCGGAAGAGTGAGTGGCATAGGAGCGGTGCTTTATCTGGTGGCAGCGGCAATATTCCTTGGCGGCACACCGTTCCAGCTTAAGATGAGAGCAAAAAAACAGGTTGTTGTAAACAGAGAATATAACGCGCCGGTAGAATATACATTTTCCGAAAAAGGAATCACACTCGAGCAGAATGGAGAAAGTAAGACATACGAGTGGGAACAGATCGAACGTGCGGTAGTTACACCAAAGACAATTGGAATCTATTATGCACCGGAATGTGCGATGATACTTCCAAAAGAAGATTTCGGAGATCAGTTTGTACCGATTTTTACAACAATTGCAACACAGTTAGGACAGAGTAAGGTAAGAATGAGATAACAAATGTTCTCAAAAAGGAGCTGTCTGTATGCTTGACAATTGATATAAAAAGTGTAAACTGATTTATTAAGAGGATAGTTGCGGGGAGGCTGCCATGGAAGAACGTAGAAATGAGATATTAAAAGAACTTGACAGAAAAGGAAGAGTAAAAGTTACAGATCTGAGCAAAGAATTCGGCTGCTCAGAGGTAACGATAAGAAATGACATCAAAGCGATGGATATAGAAGGGTTGTTGAAACGTACCCATGGCGGAGCAGTAAAGGTCGAGACAGAGACGGAACGGAAGTATTCGGCAGAGACGATCTACCGGAATGTTACACAGAAGAAGCGGATCGCAGTTGTAACCAATTCTCTGATTGCGGGAAATGAACTTGCGGGAGTCGGACATGTGGAATTATCGATTGCCACACCACAGATGGAAGTGAAAAAGGCGATCATGAAGGCGGCAGAGAAAGTATATGTACTGGCAGACAGCAGTAAGTTTGGCGGAGGCTATTTGTCTGTAATCTGTCCAACGAATGAAGTGGATAAGATTATTACAGATGATGGAGTATCAAAAGAGGATATCCAGAAGGCAAAAGAACTGGATGTACCGTTGGTTATCGCGTAACAGGAGAGGTACGGATGGAAAGACAGCAGAAAGCCTATAAAGGTGTCATAGATTATTTTAAAAAGAAGATCATGGACGGAGAATTGCGTCCGGGAGAAAAATTGCCGCCGGAGAGAGACATTGCAGAACGACTGAATGTGAGTCGTAATTCGGTGCGGGAAGCAATTCGTATCATGGATATGACAGGAGTGATCTCTTCACAGCAGGGATCAGGAAATTACATTACATGTGAGTTCCAGAAGAGCCTTGCGGAGACCATGACAATGATGTTCGCTATGGATCAGATCGATTATAAGCAGATCAGCCAGATTCGTCAGGCACTGGAATGCCTGGCATTTTCGCTTGCCATAGAACATGCATCGGACGAACAGATAAAAGAAATGGAATCATTGGTAAAAGAGCTGGATAAAAGTACCGATGATGTAAAGAATGCGGCTCTGGATAAGAAGCTTCATTTTATGCTTGCACAAAGTTCGGGGAATATTCTGGTACTGGATTTTCTGGAAGCGTGTTCCGGCGTTATAGATTCGTTTATTCATGATATGCGTGCAGCGATTCTGCGCACGGAAGAACGGAAAAAATTGTTAAATGAATGTCATAAAAAATTGATAGAAGCACTGAAAGAGAAAGATGAAAAGAAAGGTCAGGAAGCATTAAAACGCCACTTTATGCTGATCAATGAGATTCTGGAAGAGCGGGAAAATAGAAAAATATAGGGAGCATAAAAGGAAAGAGGCTTTGCCAAGAAGCCATATCTCAGAGAATCCCTTCCGACAGAAAACCTGGAATTGATGAACGGAATTAAGAGGGTGTTTGATCCGAAGAATATTTTGAATCCACACAAAGTTGCACAGTTATAAATTACTGTCAGATAGAAGAACTTTTGACATATAATTTCATATTTTATAGCAGATGGGAGTATATCCTGTCTGCTATTATTTTGCATATCTATAATAGGAAAGGAATGGAACTATGGCGTATTCGATCATGTTGGATGCCGGACACGGCGGTGCAAAAGATCCTGGAGCAGTCTATGAAGGACGTCAGGAAAAAGATGACAACCTGAAACTTGTGCTGGCAATTGGAGAGATACTGTCGGACAGAGGACTGGATGTAGAATATACGCGGACAACAGATGTCTATGAAACACCTTATGAGAAGGCGATGAAAGCAAATAATGCGGGAGTTGATCTTTTTGTTTCTATTCACAGGAATTCGTTTCCTGTAGATAATGAAGTGGAAGGTGTGGAAAGCCTGGTCTATGATCTGTCCGGGTTAAAATATGAAATGGCACAGAATATCAATGAGCAGCTGGAAGGTGTAGGGTTTGTGAATCTGGGGGTGAAAGCAAGACCGAATCTTGTAGTCTTGAAACGTACAAAGATGCCGGCGGTGCTGGTAGAAGTCGGATTCATCAATTCGGATACAGACAATCAGCTGTTTGATGATAATTTCCAGGATATTGCACAGGCAATCGCGGATGGAATTCTGGATACACTGGAAAGTAACGGCCTGATCCAGGAAGAAAAAGTTCCGGTGTACCGGGTGCAGGTGGGACTGTTTCGCAATCAGCGGTATGCGAACCGGCTGCTGAATGAGCTGCTGGAACAGGAATATCCAGCGTACATTGACCGGTCCGGTCCGTATCACAGAGTCTATGTGGGTGAATTTGACAACCTGAATGATGCGGTACAGATGGAACGGCGCCTGAAACGGGCAGGATATCAGACATTGATCGTACAATGAAAAAATTAACATAGATTTTTCATTACTGAGATATTCTATTTAACATAGCCTTCTTATACTTGAATCAGCAAATGAGATAGAGAGAAGATTCAAGGAAAACGGGAGGCGTTTTGAGATGAAAAGTTTATGGAATATGTTGAATAAAGAATTTACAATAGAAGGAGCGGTCAGTGCATTTCTGGTGATTAATATCATTGCCTGGACGCTGATCACAATGGGAGCAGGGATGCTGGTTTGTAAGTTCCTTGGATTCTCGATTGGCGGTAACATGACGAATCTTATGTGTGCGGGAATCTATGGCGGTCTGATCGTTGGATTAATCGGAGGAATCCTGTATCTGTATGAGTTATACAGACATCATTCTATGGAATAATAAGAATAAATATATAATTATAATGTAATAAAAAGATCTGCTTTACAGAAAAAATGTAGGGTAGATCTTTTTGTGTACAGAGGTTTTCTGTATGATGAGGAATGGAAAGCAGATTGACATGGCAGTATTTTCATAATATGATGGAATTACTTTGAGAAAAGATGAAGAAATAAGAGTATCAGGAGAGACGGAGGATTATCAATATGGCGGATAGATTGGAATTTAAAGAAAAACTGGCGGGAATTCTGGCGCTGGCAGAAGGACAGAATGGAAAGATCACAGTAGAGGAAGTGGAAAAATACTTTGAAGAAGACGGACTTTCGCAGGAACAGATGAATCTGGTCTGTGATTATCTGTTATCGATGAAGATGGCGGTAGTCGGATACAAACAGACCGGAGGGACGGTAAAAGAGGCTGAGAAAGAAGAAAAACAGCCATTAAGTGCAGAAGAACAGAAATACGTGGAAGAATATCTGCGCGGACTCGGGGATATGAAAGAAGAGACACAGGAAGAAGTACGTATGGCTTATTATCTGCCGAAAGTAGTGGAAGAAGCGGTCAGATTGCATCATCCGGAAGTGTTTATCGGTGACATGATCCAGGAGGGAAATATAGCATTGATGGTCGCATTGAAAGAGATTCCGAAGGAAAAAGACGAAGAAGAGATTCTGGAGCAGGTGCGTGCCGGAATGATGGCTTCCCTGGAGTCGCAGACAGAGGTGAAAAGAAGAGATCACAAGATGGTTGAAAAAGTGACAGAACTTGATGAAGCAATTAAGAGTATGAAAGAAGAGTACGGACGGAAAGTCAGTGTAGACGAAGTGGCAGAACGTCTCGGAATCAGTGAGGATGAGATCGAAGATATTCTGAAACTTGCCGGAGAAGAGGTAAAAGACGAAGAATAATGAGATATGAAAAAGGAGACGGGGTTAATCCTCGTCTCCTTCTTCATCTTCCGGTTTCGGTTCCGGCAGATATAAATGTACGCTTTCGATTCTGTTTTTATCTAATTTTTCTACAACCAGATGGATGCCGTCTTCGGTGGTGACGCCGTCGCCGATCTCAGGAAGACGGTCCAGATGCTCGATAATGAATCCACCGACGGAATCATACTCTTCTGAGGTCAGGTCAAGATCGAGCCTGTCGTTTAAGTCATCCAGATTCGTGGAGCCTTCTACGATGTATTCCCGCTCTCCGATCTGCTTTATGAAGTCTTCTTCATTCTCATCATATTCATCATGAATTTCTCCGACAATCTCTTCCAGAATATCCTCCAGTGTGATCAGACCGGAAGTCTCACCGTATTCATCCAGAACGATGGCAATGTTAAAAGAAGCCTGACGCATCTCCACAAGTAATTCGGAAATGTTCTTGTATTCGTAAGTGAAATAGGCCTCACGCATAAAGTCGCGGATATGAAACTCTTTTTCCTTATCATATAAGAGAAGGTCTTTCATATTGATCGTACCGACAACGTTGTCTGTTGTATCTTCAAAAATCGGAAGACGTGTGAATTTGTCCTCGCGGAAAATGTCGATCAATTCTTCGTAAGTAGCATTTACATCGGCGAATGTAACATGGACTCTCGGTACCATGACATCTTTCGCTTTTGCGTCGCCGAGATCGAACACGTTATAGATCATCTCTTTTTCATCGGATTCGATGACACCGCTTTCATGGCTGACGTCTACGATCGTACGAAGCTCAGATTCTGTCATCTGGTTATTCTTCGCATTTGGATCAATGTGGAGGACACGCAGAATGATATCAGAAAGCTTGTTGATAATAAATACAAATGGTGTCATGACCTTGATGTACAGATTGATGACCGGAGCATAACGAAGAGACATCTTCTCTGCATGCAGTGTAGCCATCGTCTTTGGTGTGATCTCCCCAAAGATAATAATAAGTACAGATAAAACAGCACTTGCCACTGCTACCATAGAACCGCCAAGGTTGTAAGCAAGGGTTGTGGTAAGGGAAGCGGCGGAAAGATTCACCACATTATTACCGATCAGGATCGCACTTAACATTTTACTGGTGTCATCTGTGATGTGCATGACAGTCTTCGCTTTTTTATTTCCCTCGTCGGCAAGACCACGGATACGCATCCGGTTGACCGTCGTAAGAGCTGTCTCCGCAGATGAAAAAAATCCTGAAAGTATCAGTAAAATCAATAGAATAATGAGCTGTATCGCGACACTCGTGTCCAATTGTAAAATCCACTCCTTTAAAAAATAAATACTTGGCATTAATATACAGCATTTACGCCAAATTTGCAAGTGTACGTTGAATTTGCGATACGTTTAGTGTAAGATGTAGTTATTGTTTGAGGGTGGGAATTTTTTGGACTGAAAATTCTGTATGATATAATAATGGTTGGAAAAAAGCAACCTGCTGATGAAAAGGGTGGAGATGAGAATGAATCAGGAATTAGGAAAGAAATTATTAAGTATTTTAAAAGAGGAACAGGTAAAAAAAGACGAACCGATGAAAAGTCACACGACATTTCGTGTGGGAGGTCCGGCAGATTATTTTGTGACACCGCAGACAGCAGAAGAAGTTGCGAAGGTGATAGAAGCATGTACACAGGAAAAAGTTCCTTATTATATAGTGGGAAATGGAAGCAATCTTCTGGTATCGGATAAAGGATATGAGGGCGTGATTATCCAGATCTATAAGCAGATGAATCAGGTAAAAGTGGAAGGTGCACAGATCCATGCACAGGCTGGTGCGCTGCTTTCGATGATCGCAAAGAGAGCGTTGGATGCAGAACTTACCGGATTTGAATTCGCGGCAGGAATTCCAGGAACGCTCGGCGGAGCCTGTGTAATGAATGCAGGAGCATACGGTGGAGAGATGAAAGACGTCCTTAAGTCTGTAACAGTACTGACAGGTAAAGGAGAAGTGAAGACGCTTGCCAAAGAAGAACTGGAACTGGGATACCGTACCAGTGTGATCGCGAAAAAAGGATATATCGTATTAGAGGCAGTGCTCGAACTTCAAAAAGGCGAGAAAGAAAAGATCCAGGCAGTGATGGATGATCTGAAGGAAAGACGTGTGACAAAGCAGCCACTGGAGTATCCAAGTGCAGGAAGTACATTCAAGCGTCCGGAAGGGTATTTTGCAGGAAAACTGATCCAGGATGCAGGGCTTCGTGGTTTCCAGGTAGGAGGAGCACAGGTGTCTGAAAAGCATTGTGGATTTGTGATCAATAAAGATCAGGCTACAGCATCAGATGTGATGAATCTGATGAACCAGGTGTCTGATAAGGTATATGAAGAGTTTGGAGTACGGCTTCAGCCGGAAGTAAAGAGACTGGGAGAATTCTAAGATGAGATGTGTGATTGTTACCGGAATGTCCGGAGCTGGAAAAAGTACAGCACTTAAGATGCTGGAAGATATGGGATATTTCTGTGTAGATAATCTGCCGGTGCCGTTGATACCGAAGATGGCGGAGCTGTTAAGTGTTCCGGGCACAGAGATTAATAAAGCGGCACTTGGAGTTGACATTCGAAGCGGACAGAATTTTTCTGAACTTGAAAAGATTTTAAAAGATCTGGACCAGTCAGGAACCAGATTTGAGATCCTTTATCTGGAATCCCGTGATGATGTTCTGATCAAAAGATATAAAGAAACGAGACGTTTTCATCCGTTGTCCGGAAAAGGCGGCAGGGTGGAAGAAGGAATCAGGGAAGAGAGAAAACGCCTGAAGTTCTTAAGAGAACGGGCAGATTATCTGATTGACAGCAGTCATATGCTGACCAGAGAACTGCGTGCAGAGCTGTCGAAGATTTTTGTGGAAAATAAGGAATATAAGAATCTGTATATATCTGTGCTGTCGTTTGGGTTCAAATATGGAATCCCGGCAGATGCAGATCTGGTATTTGATGTAAGATTTCTTCCTAATCCTTATTACATAGATGAACTTCGTCCAAAGAGTGGTAATGACAGAGAAGTCAGAGAATATGTTATGAATAATGACAAAGCAAGGGAGTTCCTTGCAAAATTGACGGATATGATAGAATTTCTGATTCCTAATTATGTACAGGAAGGAAAGACACAGCTTGTGATCGGCATCGGATGTACGGGAGGAAAACACCGCTCGGTTACGCTCGCGAATGAGCTGTACGAGGCGCTTCAGAAGAATGATAATTATGGTATCCGGATAGAACACCGAGATATAGGAAAGGATGCTATTACCAAAGCGAGGTAGAAGATCAGATGTCATTTTCTGGAAAAGTTAAAGAAGAATTGTTAGAGCATTATGCCCGTGCGAGACATTGTGATATTGCGGAATTATCGGCAATTGTTCACATGGCGGGAGAATTTAAGGTGGGACACGGAGGTGTATGCTGCCTTAAGGTGCATACGGAAAATCTTGGAGTTGCGAGAAAATGCTTTACATTATTGGTAAAAACGTTTAATATAAAAACTGATGTCGTAGTCCGCAGAAATACGGGAAAGGATAACTACAGCTATTATATTTACGCAAAAGGTGAAGAATTGCTGGCGATACGTGACACGATCGTGCAGGCAGTCTGCTGTAAAAGGGCATATATAAGAGGGGCATTTATTGCATCGGGGTCTATGAGTGATCCAAGTAAGTCCTATCATTTTGAAATTGTCTGCAATGATGAGAATCAGGCAGAACATCTGAAAGAGATGATGAACAGTTTTGGCGTGGATGCCAAGATCGTTCAGCGTAAAAGAACATATGTGGTATATCTGAAAGAAGGGTCACAGATTGTAGATATGCTGAATGTGATGGAAGCACATGTGGCTCTGATGGAACTGGAGAATGTACGTATTGTGAAAGAGATGCGCAATTCAGTGAACCGTAAAGTAAATTGTGAGACGGCTAATATTAATAAAACCGTATCTGCTGCAGTAAGGCAGATGGAGGATATTACATATATCAGAGATCAGATCGGTTTTGATAAGCTGCCGGAGGGATTAAGAGACGTTGCCCTTACGCGTCTGGCGTATCCGGAAGCAGCTTTGAAAGAACTGGGTCAACTGATGGCAAGCCCGCTTGGTAAATCAGGGGTTAATCATCGACTCAGGAAGTTAAGTGAAATAGCACAAGGGTTAAGGGAACAGCAAGGAGGAGCAAGTCGTTATGATTAGAAAGCCTGTTACCATTCAAAACAATATGGACATGGAAGACCGTCCGGTGGCTCATCTTGTACAGGAAGCAAGCCAGTACGCGAGCCAGGTATACATTCTGATGGGAAGCAAAAAGATTAACGCAAAAAGTATTATGGGGATGATGAGCCTGAAACTTCAGAAAGGTGAGGATGTTACGATCGTAGCAGATGGCCAGGATGAAGATGCAGCCGTAAGTGGTGTGGCAACATTTCTTGGAGCACAGAAGTAATACGGGAGAATAATATAGAAACGATATGTAAAATAAAGGGGCCGTTGTGATGGAAGTTGCAATAGCCTCTTCGTTATTAAGAAAGATAAGGAGGAGGCATGTTTATGAAGCGTTTGCTTTTTATCTATAATCCACATGCAGGAAAAGAACTTTTAAAACCGAAACTTGCAGATGTTATTGATATCTTTGTGAAAGCGGGATATGAGGTTGTAGCATATCCGACGCAGGCATACCGTGATGCCTATAAAAAGATTAAAAAATATGACTCAAACGAATATGATCTGGTCGTGTGCAGCGGAGGAGACGGAACGCTTGATGAAGTTGTGACCGGTATGATGAAGCGAGACAGGGATAAGAGGGATCCGATCGGCTATATCCCGACCGGAACAACGAATGACTTCGCAAGCAGTCTTCACATCCCGAGAGGTTTGCTGGAAGCGGCAGATAATGCTGTGAATGGAGAGGTATTTTCCTGCGACGCAGGAAGATTTAATGATGATATTTTTGTGTATATTGCGGCATTTGGACTTTTTACGGATGTATCGTACCAGACCAAACAGTCAATGAAAAATGTATTGGGACATTTGGCGTATGTTCTGGAAGGGGCGAAGCGTCTGTTCAACATTCCTTCTTACAAAGTGAAAGTAACACATGATGATGAAGTGATCGAAGATGAATTCGTATATGGTATGGTTACGAATTCCAGATCAGTCGGCGGATTCCGTAATCTGATCGGAAAACAGGTGGGGTTTGATGATGGCGTGTTTGAAGTAACATTGATCAAGACACCAAAGAATCCGATCGAATTACAGGAGATCATTGCTGCACTGATGATTCAGCAGATGGATTCCAAATATATGTATACGTTCAAGAGCGGACGGATCATGTTTGAATCGATTGAGGAGATTCCGTGGACACTGGATGGGGAATTCGGCGGTGAACATGATGAGGTTGTGATTGAGAACTTGAATAAAGAGCTTCAGATCATGGTTCCGGGAACGCATGAAGAAGACTAAAAATCCATGAATTGTAGAAAAATCCAAAAAATTTAAAAAAATTAAAAAAAGTACTTGCCTTTTTGCAAAATCCTTGCTATACTAGGTAAGTACCAAACAAATGGCTCCGTGGTCAAGCGGTCAAGACGCTAGCCTCTCACGCTGGAATCAGGGGTTCGATTCCCCTCGGAGTCACTGATGAAGATCTGCAGAATGTTCTGTAGATCTTTTTTTCTTTTTAATCTAAGTATGTAAGAGAAAAGGCTGAGGATAAGTTCTCGGTATATCACTAAAATACTCGAAGCAAAATCTAATAAAATTTATTTGTTAATATTATAGATGAAATCTATAATATACCCTTTATATAAAGAAAAACAATTTCAACAAGCAGACAATAAATGCTACTATTGAAGCAGTCAGAAAGGAATAGGAATTATGAAAAATCTTTTGGTAGTATCTCATTGTATTTTGAATAATGCGGCAAAAGTAGAACAGGATGAAGCTGAGCTGGCTGAAGAATATAAAATCCGTGAAGAACTGATGCAGCTTATTTTGAAAAAAGATGTACAGCTGCTTCAACTGCCTTGTCCGGAATTTATTATGTATGGATCTCAGAGATGGGGACATGTGAAGAACCAGTTTCAACATCCATTTTACATGGAACAATGCCGTAAAATTCTTGAACCGGTTCTGCTTCAGTTGCAGGAATACGCACAACATGTGGAAAAATTCCATGTTCTGGGGATTGTTTCTGTAGAGGGCAGTCCGAACTGTGGATATCATCTAACCTGTGAAGGAGAATGGAAAGGTGAGATTGGTACGGATGAAAAAAGAATACAGGACATTCAGAAATCTCTGAAAATGACAGAAAATCCGGGTGTGTATATGGAAGTACTGGAAAAAGAACTTCAAAAAAGAAATATGGAAATTCCTATTGTGACGATGAAAGAAGCAGTGCAACTGCTGAACAACTAAAGGTTAGAGAGAAAAGAGGAGAACAAAATGAAAAACAGAAAAGTCTATGTAACAACTTTTTGCGGTGTTGCAGTAGCAATGAACATCGTGCTTGGAATTATCACATCGGCACTTGGAATCCCGTTATATCTGGATACACTGGGAACTGTGCTTTCCGCAGCAATTCTTGGTCCGGTACCGGGAATCATTGTAGGAGCATTGAGTAATATTATTACGGGGCTGATCTACAGTGTGTCAGATATCCCATTCTGTCTGGTAAATATGGCAGTCGGTCTGATCGTAGGTCTTGTGGCAAAAAAATGGAAATTTGGAATCGTACCTGCAGTGATTACAGGTATTGCGCTTAGCTTTATCTGCCCGGCAATTGGAACACCAATCGGAATCTATGTATATGGTGGTCTGAATGGATCTGTATCTGATATGCTGGTAATGTCACTGGTACAGGGCGGAAAAACAATTTTCCAGGCTTCATTCCTTAGAAATGTTGCATCAAACTTAATCGATAAGATCGGAACATGTATTATTGGATGCCTGCTCATTAAGGCGATGCCGATGAGATTCATGGATAATTTTAAGAAAGAGGCATAAATCTCATATGATAAAGATTGAAAATCTGGTACATAAGTATACGATATGGAAAGATGAAAATACAAAAAGTGAGAAGACAGTATTGGACGGAATATCATTAGATATTCCGTCTGGTCAGTTTGTGGCAATTTTAGGACCGAATGGTTCCGGAAAGTCTACATTGGCAAAGCATTTAAATGTACTGCTGCTTCCGAATGAAGGAACGGTATGGATTGACGGGAAAGATACACATGCAAAAGAAAGGCTCTGGGAAATCAGAAGTCAGGTTGGCATGGTATTTCAGAATCCGGATAACCAGATCATTGGGACGAGTGTAGAAGAAGATGTTGCATTTGGTCCGGAAAACAAAAATATAGAACCGGAAAAAATAAGAAAAATTGTAGAAACTGTTTTGCGAAAAGTGAAGCTGTGGGATCGGAGAAAGGCGTCACCTTCCATATTATCCGGCGGACAAAAACAGAGACTGGCAACGGCCGATGCGCTGGCAGGACTTCCGGCATGTCTGGTGTTAGATGAACCGACAGCTATGCTTGATCCGGATTCAAGAAAAGAAGTAATAAATATCGTAAAAGAATTGAATCGAAAAGAAGGAATGACGATTATTCTGATTACGCATCACACGGATGAAGTAGTAGATGCAGACCGTATTGTATTGATGAAGGATGGGAAAATCATCGGGGATGACATTCCGAAGAAAATATTTGCGGATTACGAATTGTTAAAAAAGGCAAAAATGGATATTCCGCCGGTTGTAGAGTTGGGAATGAGATTAGAAAAACAGCAAATTGGATTAGAGGGTCCGGTTTTACAGGAACAGGAAATGATCGAAAAAATCGTGAAATTATACAGAAGTAAATGTGGAGGCAAAAAGGATGCTGCAAGGTAAACATATCACATTTTCTTATTCAGATTCGGCAAAAGGGAAGATAGATGTTTTGAAAGATGTCTCATTTGAGATTAGAGAACATGATTTTATAGGACTGATTGGTACATCCGGGTCGGGAAAGACAACATTGATCAAGCATCTGAATGGTCTGCTGAAGGCGGAATCGGGAGAGATCTTTTTCAATGGGGAAAATATATATAGTAAAAAATATCCGATTTCAAAATTAAGAAAAGAAGTTGGTCTTGTATTTCAGTATCCGGAGCAGCAATTATTTGGCAGGACGATTCTGAAAGATGTTATGTATGGGCCGCTGAATCTTGGAATGAGTGAAGAAGAGGCTGAAAAGTCTGCAGTAGAAAGTCTGGAGCTTGTCGGAATCTCAAAAGAGTATTATCATTTGAGTCCGATGGAACTTTCGGGAGGTCAGAAACGATGCGTTGCGATTGCGGGAGTACTGGCGATGCAGCCGGAGATATTGGTGTTAGATGAACCGGCAGCAGGACTTGATCCTGAAACAAAAAATGAAATATTCGAGTTGTTGTGCAGGATAAGGAAAGAACGAAATAATGCAATTGTATTGGTTTCGCACCATATGGAAGATGTAGCTCAATTTGCTAATCGGGTATGGGTGATGCATGAAGGAAAGATCGCAATGGATGGCACTCCGGAAGAAGTATATGGAAGAGTGGAAGAGTTAGAAGAAATGCATATAGGAATCCCGCAGATTACGCATTTGACATATTCGCTGATACAGGAAGGTCTGCCTTTGCCGAGGCCGGCAATCAATGTAGCGGATGCTGAAGAGATGCTGGTGAGAATATTTAAAGGAGAGAAGGAAAGATGATTCGGGATATTACGATTGGAAGATATTATGATTCGGAATCTGTGATTCACCGGATGGATCCGAGAACAAAACTGATGGGAGTTCTGGTTTATATTATTTCTTTATTTCTTGTAAAAAATGTCTGGTGGTATCTCGGATGTCTGATTGTAATGCTGGTTCTTTATAGGCTTGCAAGAGTTCCAGTGGGATATTTGTTAAAAGGATTAAGAGGAATTCTTGTTCTGCTTTGCTTTACTTTTCTGTTCCGTATGCTGTATACACCGGGAGATGCGGTCGCATCTGTTTGGATATTTACCATAACAAAACAGGGAATATGGAAAGCAGTGCAGATGACAGCAAGGATAGCTTTGATGATCACAGGTGCGTCTCTGCTTTCTTACACTTCAACGCCGAAAGAACTGGCAGATGGTCTGGAGAAGGCTTTTTCGGGATTGGGGAAGATTGGAGTCCCGGTACATGAGATGGCAGTGATCGTGATGATAGCATTTCGTTTTATCCCGATTATGCTGGAAGAGTTAAATGTGTTGATGGATGCACAGGCGGCAAGAGGTGCAAGGTTTGAAGAGGGAAATGTTGTCGAAAAATGTAAAGGGGTTATGACGTTATTGTTTCCGCTGTTTCTGATGACGGTCAGGAGATCATCGGATCTGGCTATGGCGATGGAAGCGCGGGGATATACCGGAAGCACAGAAACTTCAAGAATGTATCCGTTGACATATAAAAAAGAAGACAGGGCAGGATACATTGTTATCTTGATATATCTTGCCGTTTTCATAATTGGCCGGATAAGTTTCTTGTTTTTTTAGAAGTTATGATATATAATGCAAGTGAAACAAATTTGTCATAGTGAAAGTAGTAATACTTATGGCATCAAGAATTGGAGGAATAACATATGTTAGTATCAGCAAAAGAAATGCTCGATAAGGCAGTAGAAGGTCATTACGCAGTAGGACAGTTTAACATCAACAACTTAGAGTGGACAAAATCTATTCTCCTTACAGCAGAAGAGTTAAAGTCACCAGTTATCTTAGGTGTATCTGAGGGGGCTGGAAAATACATGACAGGATTCAAGACTGTAGCAGCTATGGTTAAAGCTATGATGGAAGAACTTAACATCACAGTTCCTGTAGCATTACACCTTGACCACGGAACATACGAAGGATGTAAAAAATGTATTGATGCAGGATTTTCTTCAATCATGTTCGACGGATCTAAATATCCAATTGAAGAGAACGTAGAGAAGACAAGAGAACTTATCGCTATCTGCAGAGAAAAAGGAATGTCTATCGAAGCCGAAGTAGGATCTATTGGTGGAGAAGAAGACGGAGTTATCGGTAAAGGTGAATGTGCTGATCCTAACGAGTGTAAGATGATTGCTGATCTCGGTGTTGACATGCTTGCAGCTGGTATCGGTAATATTCATGGAAAATACCCGGCTAACTGGGAAGGATTAAGCTTTGAGACTCTGGATGCTGTTCAGCAGCTGACAGGAAAAATGCCATTAGTTCTTCACGGTGGTACAGGAATTCCGGACGATATGATTAAGAAAGCAATCAGTCTCGGAGTTGCTAAGATTAATGTTAATACAGAGTGCCAGCTGTCATTCGCTGATGCTACACGTAAATATATTGAAGCAGGAAAAGATCTGGAAGGAAAAGGATACGATCCTCGTAAACTCCTGAAACCAGGTGCTGAAGCTATCCAGGCAACAGTTAAAGAGAAGATGGAATTATTTGGTTCAGTAGGAAAAGCTGAATAATTAAAAATTTTCACTTGCCTTTTTTGACTGGTTGAGTTATACTAACTGGCATAGGAAGAACAAAGGCGTTCCAACGGAAGTTGGAGTGCCTTTTTTCATATCATGGTATGCACAGAAAGTACATACAACAGATTTTATGTATACCATAGTGTGAAACTTATACTATAAATAACAATGAGAAAGGAAACGAGGAGACATGAGTGAAGCAATTAACGTAGCCAAGATATTTGGCGAAGACGTATTCAATGATACTGTAATGCAGGAACGTCTTCCAAAGAAAGTCTATAAGGATCTGAAGAAAACAATTGAAGAAGGTAAGGAATTAGACCTTGCTACAGCAGATGTAATTGCACATGAGATGAAAGAATGGGCAATTGAGAAAGGGGCTACACATTATACTCACTGGTTTCAGCCTCTGACAGGTGTAACTGCTGAAAAACATGATTCATTTATTTCAGCACCACTTCCAAATGGAAAAGTACTGATGAGCTTTTCAGGAAAAGAACTGATCAAAGGTGAGCCGGATGCATCTTCATTCCCATCAGGCGGACTTCGTGCAACATTCGAAGCAAGAGGATATACAGCATGGGATTGTACATCACCAGCATTCGTAAGACATGATGCAGCAGGCGCAACACTTTGTATCCCGACAGCATTCTGTTCATACAAAGGAGAGGCACTTGATCAGAAAACTCCACTTCTTCGTTCTATGCAGGCAATCAATGAGCAGTCGCTGAGACTGTTAAGATTGTTTGGAAATACAACATCTAAGAAAGTAACTCCTTCTGTAGGACCAGAGCAGGAATATTTCCTTGTAGATGCAGATAAATTCTTACAGAGAAAAGACTTGATCTATACAGGACGTACACTGTTCGGAGCAATGCCTCCAAAAGGACAGGAATTAGATGACCACTACTTCGGAACCATCCGCCAGAGAATCGCAGGATTCATGAAAGATGTTAACGAAGAACTCTGGAAAGTTGGTGTAACATCTAAGACACAGCACAACGAAGTTGCACCTGCTCAGCATGAACTTGCACCAATCTATGCAGAGTGTAACGTAGCACTGGATCATAACCATATCGTAATGCAGACTCTGAAGAGAGTTGCATGCCAGCATGGTATGAAGTGCTTACTTCATGAGAAACCATTTGCAGGAGTCAATGGTTCTGGTAAACATGATAACTGGTCTCTTACAACAGACGACGGAAAGAATCTGTTAGAGCCAGGAAAAACTCCTCATGAAAATATTCAGTTCTTACTGGTACTTACATGTATCCTGAAAGCTGTAGATACACATGCAGATCTTCTTCGTGAATCTGCTGCAGACCCGGGAAATGATCATAGACTTGGAGCCAATGAGGCACCACCGGCAATCATTTCTGTATTCCTTGGAGAACAGTTAGGGGATGTGCTGGAACAGCTGATCAGTACAGGAGAAGCTACACACAGTCTGAAAGGTGGAAAACTTCAGACAGGAGTTGACACACTTCCGGATCTTGCAAAAGATGCAACAGACCGTAACAGAACATCACCATTTGCATTCACAGGTAACAAATTCGAATTCCGTATGGTAGGTTCCCGTGATTCAATCGCAGGACCAAACGTAGTACTGAATACAATCGTTGCAGAAGCATTCTCAGAGGCTTGTGATGTCCTTGAAAAAGCAGATAACTTTGATGAAGCAGTTCATGACCTGATCAAGAAATATGCGACAGAGCATCAGAGAGTGGTATTCGACGGTAATGGATACTCAGATGCATGGGTAGAGGAAGCTGAAAGACGTGGACTTCCAAATATCAGATCTATGGTAGAAGCAATACCTGCCCTGACTACAGACAAGGCTATCAATATGTTTGAAAAATTCAAAGTATTTACAAAAGCTGAGCTGGAATCCCGTGCAGAGATCAAATTTGAAAGCTATGCAAAGGCAATCAATATTGAAGCACGTACTATGATCGATATGGCAAGCAAACAGATTATTCCTGCAATTATTAAATATACGAAAGAACTTGCAGATACAGTAGTTGCAGTAAAAGAAGCCGGCGCAGATGCATCTGTTCAGGCAGAACTTCTGACAGAAGTATCCGGATTATTAGCAGAGTCTAAGAAAGCGTTGGAAGCACTGAAGGTTGTAACAGATCAGGCAGCAGCTATGGAAGAGGGAGAAGATCAGGCAAGATTCTATCACTTCGATGTAGTACCTGCTATGGAAGCACTCCGTGCACCGGTTGATAAACTGGAAATGATTGTTGATAAAGAAGCATGGCCGATGCCTTCTTACGGAGATCTGATATTTGAAGTATAAACAAAAAAGAGCAGGTCATTCGTTAGACGAAGAAATTATTTTAGAAATACATTAGAAAAATTTAAGAACCCTGGACTTGGAATGGACACATGATTGTGCTATTCTAAGTTCAGGGTTTTTTATACCAAAGTATGTAAAATCCTGTAAGGAGGGCAATCATGACAAAACGGGAATTTTTAGATAAATTAAAAAAAGCGCTTGCGAATGACCTTTCGGGAAATGTAATTCGGGATAATGTGGATTATTATAATGATTATATTACAGAAGAAGTGCGAAAAGGCAGAAAAGAGTCAGAAGTAATAGAAGAGCTTGGCGATCCATGGGCAATTGCGAAGAATATCATTACCTCGGAAGAAATCAAGGGAAATACGGGGGAAACATATGACAGCTATGAGCCGGAAAGACAGAGAAGCCGGACGTATGAACAGGGCTATGACGAGGAATCAGGACACAGAGGAGTGCATGTCTTCGGACTTGATACATGGTGGAAGAAACTGGTGCTTCTTCTTGGAATCATTGGTGTTATCGTATTAGTTGTGGCTGTAATTGGAGGAATCATCAGTATTCTGGCACCGATATTTGTTCCGCTGTTGATCCTGTGTCTGATCTTAAAGCTGGTGAAGGGTTTCAGAAGGTGAGAGGGCGGAAAGACTCGTTGATTTTTTGAAAATTTGATATATGCAAAAATAAAAGACCGATGGGGGAGCCATCGGTCTTTTGAGGGGAGTATAAATAATTAATAAGGGGTTGTAGAAAGTATTCTTTCTACAACAACAGTATAATAT